>JBGOST010000443.1:0-2845 GCA_041476125.1 Usitatibacter sp.
GCTTACGGCCTCGCCGGCCTCACCGGCGTCGAGCGCGCGTTGAAGAGGCGCGGGCTGGAGATCGTGGCCAGGGGCACCGTCGAGCGCAACACGGTCGAGGTGAAGAAATCGATCGAGGAGATCAACAAGGCCCAGCCGCAGGCGGTGGTCATGATCAGCGCCTACAAGTCGTGCGCGGCGTTCATCAAGGAGATGAAGAAGGCCGGGGCCAACCCGACTTTCTGGAATGTGTCCTTCGTCGGCAGCAAGGCGCTCGCCAAGGAGCTCGACAAGGAAGGCCGGGGCGTGCAGATCTCGCAGGTCGTGCCTTTCCCGTGGGACGGCTCGGTCCCGGTGGTGAAGGAATACCAGAGGCTGCTCGCGGAGAACGCCAAGGGCGAGCAGCCGGGCTTCGGCACGCTCGAGGGCTACATCGCCGCCAAGGTGATGGTGGAGGGACTGCGCCGCGCCGGCAGGAACCTCACGCGCGACAGCTTCATCCGCGCGATGGAGACGATCCAGGACTACGACGTGGGCGGATTCAAGGTGACCTTCGGCCCGGGGCGGCGCAGCGGCTCGCAGTTCGTCGACCTCACCATCATTTCGAAAGACCAGAAATTCGTCAGGTAGCGTCAACCGCTGCGTTTCGACCCGCCCCCGGCCTGAGGCTCGCCCAGCACACCGAACTCCACCGATGTCTTCACGTAGAAGACATGCACTTGCTCGGCACGCAGGCGTTCGAACAGCCGCTCCGATTCCTCGTGCGTGACCGCCATGACGACTTCGATCGGCTGGTCGGTGAGCTCGAAGAAATGGGAGGAGTGAATGCGCCGATGCTTGCCGAACCCCTCCGTCCCCTCGATGAGAGTGGCCCCGCGCAATCCGAGCTCTATCGCGAGGTGAACCAACCAGTCGGCGAGCGGCTTGCCTTTGTGGGTATGGCCCTGGACGGTGAGAAAGCTGAGCTGGTATCCGTTCATGACGTTCTCCGTCAGCGCATGAGCATCCAGGATGCTATTCCCAGAATCGTCATGAGCAGGGATCCGATCACATGTGCCGCAATGGCGAGGGTCATTCGCATGGCGTCGCCTTGCTGAATCAGCGCGACGACTTCCGCTGAAAAGGTGGAAAACGTCGTGAGCCCGCCACAGAATCCGGTGATGATCAGCAATCGCCATTCCGGAGCCAGCTCCGGCGCATCGGACAAGAACGCGATCGCAAGGCCGACGATGTAGCCGCCGATCAGGTTGGCGGCCAGCGTTCCGGGCGGAATGGACGGCATGAGGCTGTTCAGCTTGAGCCCGAGGAACCAGCGAAGCAGCGCGCCGGCGGAGGCGCCGAGCGAGATTGCAATGATTGCTTTGAGCATTGCCTGTCCTCGGCGCCTTATTTCTTGCGCCATTCGGTGGTTCCGCCGGGCTTATCCTCGAGCGCGATGCCGGCCTCGTCGAGCTGCCGGCGTATCGCGTCGGCACGCTCGAAGTCGCGCTTCTTCTTCGCGTCGGTACGTTCGGCGATCAACGCGTCGACATCGATCTTCATCGCGCCCTGCAGGAACCCCGCGGGGTCGGCCTGCAGGAATCCGATGGTGGCGCCCAGGGCCTTGAGCTGCCCGGCAAGGTCGCTCGATCTCGTGCGATTCACTTCGCCGCGCAAGTCATGCAGCACCGAGAAAGCGATCGGCGTGTCGAAGTCGTCGTTCATCGCGTCTCGGAACCGCGCCGCGTACGCGTTCGACCAATCGACCACGGCTCCGGGCGCCGGGGGCACTTCGCGCAACGTGGCGTAGAAGCCGCGCAGCGTGTTGCCCGCGTCCTCGATGCTCTCCCACGAGTAGTTGACCTCGTTGCGGTAGTGGCCCCGCACGAGGAAGAAGCGCAGCTGCTCCCCGCCCTGCACCGCGTCGAGCTTGTCAAGCACGGCGCGCGTGGTGAAGAAGTTGCCGAGCGACTTCGACATCTTCTCGTGCTCCATGTTGAGGAACGCGCTGTGCATCCAGTAGTTCACGAACTTGCGCCCGAGCGCGCCTTCGCTTTGCGCGATCTCGTTCTCGTGGTGGGGGAACTGCAGGTCCCAGCCGCCGCCGTGGATGTCGAAGGGCGCCCCCAGCTCGCGGCTCGACATCGCCGAGCATTCGATGTGCCAGCCGGGACGCCCGGGGCCGAAATCCGAAGGCCACTTCGGCTCGTCCGGCTTGGCCGCCTTCCACAACACGAAGTCGAGCGCATCGCGCTTCGCCGCATCCACCGCGACGCGTTCTCCGGCGCGAAGCTCGTCCAGGTTGCGGCGCGAGAGCTTGCCGTACTCGGGAAACTTGCGCACGGCGTAGTACACGTCGCCGTTGCCGCCGCGATACGCGAGGCCCTTGGCTTCCAGCGCGGCGATCATCTCGAGCATGGGCGCGATGTAGCGCGTCGCGCGCGGCTCGAGGTCGGGCTTGAGAAGGCTCAACCGCGCGGCATCCGCGTCGAAGGCGGCGATCATGCGCGTGGTGAGCTCCTCGATCGGCTCGTCCTTCTCGCGCGCGCGCTCCATGATCTTGTCGTCGACGTCGGTCACGTTGCGCACGTACTTGACCGCGTAGCCGGTGGCGCGAAGCCATCGCACGACGAGATCGAACACGGTGAACGTGCGACCATTTCCAATGTGAAAATAGTCGTACACGGTGGGACCGCAGACGTAGAGCCCGACTTTGCCCGGCACGAGCGGGACGAAAGGCTCTTTCTTCCGGGACAACGTGTTGTAGATCTGGAGCGCGGGCATTTTCGTTCGCGGGCCGCCCCGCCTGGGCCGCGAGAGAGGCCGGATTGTGAAGGCTCGCGAAGGCGGGTAGAATATTGTTTCTTATTAAATTCAACAAATTATA
>JBGOST010000444.1:0-2833 GCA_041476125.1 Usitatibacter sp.
CGACTTCGCGCCGGACTACTTCACTTCCGACTGCCAGCTCGCCGCCCACCACATCGAGGAAGGCTTGGGTCTTCTCGAAAACAAGGCCAATGCCCGGCTGAAACATCCCATCACGCTCCTGAGAATCGCTTATGGCCTCCCGGATTGACATGCCGAAACTGTCGCGCGATTCGCTGATGACCCTCGAGGCCTACGCCAAGGCCCGCAAGGATTTCCGCGCCAAGGTCATCGCCCACAAGAAGCACCGCATCGTCCACCTGGGCGAGCACGTCACGCTCATCTTCGAAGACGAGCTCACCATCCGCTACCAGGTGCAGGAGATGCTGCGCATCGAGAAGATCTTCGAGGAGCAGGCGATCCAGGAGGAGATCGAGGCGTACGACGCGCTCATTCCCGACGGCCGCAACTTCAAGGCCACGATGATGATCGAGTACGAGGATGTCGACGAAAGGCGCGCCGCGCTCGCGCGCCTGAAGGGCGTCGAGGAGAGAGCCTTCGTGCGGGTCGAGGGCTGCCCGGCGGTGTACGCGATCGCCGACGAGGACCTCGAGCGCGAGAACGAGGAGAAGACCTCCTCGGTCCATTTCCTGCGCTTCGAGCTCACCCCCGAGATGGCCGAGTCGCTCAAGTACGGCGTCGGCCTCGCCATCGGCATCGACCATGCGCACTACGCCGAGAAGCTCGACCCGGTCTCCCCGGAAATCCGCGCCGCGCTCGTGAAGGACCTGGCCTAGTCAAATATGAGGGTCAGACTCCGATATTCCGCCTTGCGCGATTCGCGGCCCTGAATATTGGAGTCTGACCCTCATATTCGACCAGTTTCTCGATCGAGGCGGCGAGGGTGTCGATGGCGAGCGGGCGGTCGAAGCTCGCGCGCCACGCGAGCGCCACCTTGCGCGATGGCACGGGCGAGGAGAACGGCACCACCTTGAGGAGCTTGGACGCATAGCGCGGGGTGAGCGCGCTCGACGGCAGGACGCTCACGCCCAGGCCCGAGGCGACCATGTTGCGGATGGTCTCGAGCGAGCTTCCGGCGCGCCCCTCGGGAAGCGCGGTGTTGGACTGGCCGGGGCAGGCCTCGAGCACCTGGTCGCGGAAGCAATGGCCGTTGTTCAACACGAGCAGGTTCTCCTCCGAAAGCTCGGACGGTTTCACGCCCTTGCGCAGCTGCCAGCGGTGCCCTTCGGGAACCACGACGCTGAAGGGCTCCTCATACACCACGAGCGTCTTGACCCCCGGAAGCGAGAACGGCAGCGCGATGATGACCACATCGAGCTCGCCCTCGCGCAGCATCGGCGCCAGGTTGCCGGTCAAGTTCTCCTCGATCACGAGCGGCATCGCGGGGGCGCGCTTGTGCAGGATCGGGACAAGGTCGGGAAGGAGGTACGGGCCGATGGTCGGAATGACCCCGAGGCGCAGCGCCCCGGCAAGCTGGTCCTGCCCGCCGCGGGCGATGCTCTGGATTTTTCCCACCTCGTCCAGCACCTTGCGCGCCTGCTCGACGATCGCCTGGCCGCGCGCAGTCACGAGGACCTCGTTCTTGTTGCGCTCGAAGAGCTTGAGTCCCAGCTCGTCCTCGAGCTTGGCGAGCGCGAGCGAGAGCGTGGGCTGGGTCACGAAGGTCTTCTGCGCGGCGCGGCCGAAATGCCGCTCCTGCGCCAGGGCCACGACGTACTTGAGTTCCGTAAGGGTCATCGCCGTTCCATAGGCTTGGGCTATCGAAATTATAACGACAATCAATTGGTGAAAACAATCGAAACGCCCCAAACTAGTGACCATACCAATCAATGAACCACCGGAGAACCCCATGCTTCCCAATTCCGAAGGCAAGAGAGTCCCCCAGGTCACCTTTCGCACCCGCCAGGGCGGCGAGTGGAAGGACCTCACCACCGATGAGATCTTCAAGGGCCGCACGGTGGTCGTGTTCGCCCTCCCCGGCGCCTACACGCCGACCTGCTCCTCGTCGCACCTGCCGCGCTACAACGAGCTGGCGGGCACGTTCCACAACGCCGGCGTCGACGAGATCGCCGTGGTCTCGGTGAACGACCCGTTCGTGATGGACGCATGGCAGAAGGACCAGAACGCGCCCGGCATCACGTTCATCCCCGACGGCAACGCGGAGTTCACCGCGGGCATGGGCATGCTCGTCGACAAGCGCAGCCTCGGCTTCGGCAAGCGGTCGTGGCGCTACTCGATGCTGGTGAAGGACGGCACGATCGAGAAGATGTTCATCGAGCCCGAAAAGGAAGGCGACCCGTTCGAGGTCTCCGATGCCGACACGATGCTTCGCTACATCGCCCCGCAGGTGAAGGCGCCCGAGCCCGTGGTGATCTTCGCCAAGGTCGGCTGCCCGCACTGCGCGCGCGCCAAGGCGCTGTTAGAGGCGAACGGCCTCGTCTTCGAAGAAGTCACGCTCGGCAAAGGGATGACGTCCTCGACGCTGCGCGCCGTTTCCGGCAAGGGCACGGCACCCCAGGTCTTCATCGGCGGCAAGCTCATCGGCGGCGCGGACGACCTCGAAAAGTACTTCGCGAAGAGTCAGAAGCTGGCTGCGTGATGACCTCGAGGGCCGTCACCCCGGCGCAGGCCGGGGCCCAATTTGAAGTTGACGTCGCCATCATCGGCGCCGGCACAGCGGGCCTTGCGGCCTACCGCGCCGCGCGTGCGGCCGGCGCACGCGCCGTATTGATCGAAGGTGGGGCGTACGGCACCACCTGCGCGCGCGTGGGCTGCATGCCCTCGAAGCTGCTCATCGCCGCGGCGGAAGCCGCGCATGCGATCGGGCGCGCGCCGGGGTTGGGCGTCCACGTCGATGGCCCCGCGCGCATCGACG
>JBGOST010000445.1:0-2810 GCA_041476125.1 Usitatibacter sp.
AGGGTCACGAAGTCGATCTCCGGGTCCATCAGGAGGTTCAACGCGAAGTTCTGCTCGCGGTTGCGCGCCGTGATGCCCCAAACGTTGTTCTTGTGGTGCGAAAAGTCCTTGAGCGTCTGCAGCAGCGCGGTCTTGCCGCGCGCTTCCTTCACGAGGGCGAGGAACGGCCGGTCGCCTTCGTGGAACACGAACTCGTTCACGAGCATCGAGGGAACCAGCGGCCCCTTCACGCGGTACATGGTGCGGCCATGGTCCTGCCAGCTCTCGACGTCCTTGCCGTGCCGGTCCCAGAAATCCTCCGGCAGCTGCATCATCCCCGTGTAGAGAAGGTCGGTGTCCTCGAGGACCTTGTCGTTGAAGTAGTCCTCGGCGGGCAGCCCGATGGCATGCGCCTTGATGCGCATGTTGATGTCCTTCGACACCAGCACCACATCGCGCTTCGGATACTTTTGCTTGAGGTAGAGCGCCACCCCGAGGATCACGTTGTCGGCCTTCTGCGAGGCGACCGACTCGGGGATCTCGACGTTCACCGAATGCGTCTGCAGGAAGAGGTTTCCCGCGGCCTCCCCGCCGCTCTTCGCCTTGAGCGAATAACCCTTCTCGATGTCCCCGCCCACCTGGGAAACGATCTCGTCGAGGAAGCGGCTCGCCTGGCGGGCGTTGCGCGCGACTTCGCTCATGCCCTTCTTGTTGTCGTCGAGCTCTTCCAGCGTGACCATCGGCAGGAACACGTCGTGCTCCTCGAAGCGGAAGAGGCTGGTCGGATCGTGCATGAGCACGTTGGTGTCGAGCACGAAGAGCTTGGTCACCGCAGCCTTCGGCGGCTTGGCCGCCTGGCCTTCGCGTTCGCGTCTGCGTTGCATCGTGTGTGCCTCCTGCCGCGAGGCGTAGTCGGATGTCTCCTCCGCATTGTGCCGCGGGGAGTCTCTCAGGGGATCAGTGGGCATCAGTCCGGGCGGGGGGTGGTGGGAAATAGGGTCCTATGGCGCGGCATTCCTCGAAGGGGAGCGCGAACTTCGCTTGAAGTTCTCGCGCGATTTCACGGAGTCGTGGGTGGCCCTTGAAAGCTGAAGGGCGGAAGCGCTGGTTGCCGGTCGCGGGAAGCTCGAAGTCGGGCAGAACCGATCGATCGGTCATCCGGCGAGGCTCATGAGGCGGAAGAACGCATACCCACAACCCATAGTGAACAAAAAGCTTGAAAAACGCAAGCTATGGGGATGATTCTGTTGCGAGAAAGACCGGGCCCTGGGCGGCGAGGCCCCCCGAACGCCCGGGAACCGGGCCCTCCGTCACCGAATGCAGGGGCAGTTTCGCCGGCTCGACCGCGCCCGCCAACTCTCGCAACGCGACGAGCGCATACCCCTGGCCTTTCCAGCCTTCGAGGAGCTTCTCGAAGACGGACGCAAGCTTCATCCCCTCGAGCTCCGCGTGCAGCGTGTAGACGTGGTCGCGGCGATCGGCGGCGGTTCGCCCGAGAAGCGACTCGGCGACGTTGACCTCGGTGACGCCGTCCAGGCCGATCAGCTCGTCGAGCGTCGGAAGCGTGGTGGGAAACTGCGGGCAGGACACGATCTCGGCGCGGATCACGGGCATGAAGGGATGGGTGCCGCGCGTATCCGAGGCGTAACGAAACCCGAGCGACTGCGTGCGGCGATACGCGTGGACGTTCATCTGCCAGCCCGCCGCGCCGTGCACCGCGGGCTCCTCGCCGAAGATCTCGAGAAAGCGCTGCCGGGCGAGCGCCATTTGCCAGTGCGTCCATTCCTCGTCCGCGTGGGCGACACCATCCTGCCACTTCACGTGGTCCCAGGTGTGGATTCCGACCTCGAAGCCCTCATCGCGCACGCGCCGCAGGACGTCGGCGCAGCGCCGGCCGATGTCGGGGCCCGGAAGAAGCGTGCCGAACAGCAATGTCTCGATCCCGTAGTGCGAAACCACCGACGTGCGCCCGACCTTCTGCATGAACCCGGGGCGCAGCGCGCGCCGGATCGCGCGCCCCGTGTGGTCGGGCCCGAGGCTGAAGAGAAACGTGGCGCCGGCGCCGTGGCGCTTCAGGATTTCGACGAGCGCCGGCACGCCTTCGCGCGTGCCGCGAAAGGTATCGACATCGATCTTCAGCACCAGCTTGAAAGGGGCGGTCATTTCCCCTTGCACGGGCCGATGTGGCGGCCCTCGATGCTCGCGACCACGACGGCGCGTTCCGTCTTCGTCTTGGTGTCCAGCTTCGCTTCTCCCGGTCGGGTTTGTGTGATGCTACTACCGGTGCCCGGGAAAAAAATGATGCGTCGCGACAGGAGGAATGTTAAAATGTTGAGTTTTCTCACTATTTTTTCCGTGGCGGGGTAGGCCCCCACCACCATTCCGAGGTTTTCAATGTCCCGCCCGCTTCGCAATATCGCCATCATCGCGCACGTCGACCACGGCAAAACCACCCTCGTCGACAAGCTCCTCCAACAAGCCGGCACCTTCGCCGCCCATACGCATCTGGTCGAACGCGTGATGGACTCCGGCGACATCGAGCGCGAGCGCGGCATCACGATCCTCGCCAAGAACACCGCGGTCGATTACCACGGCGTGCACATCAACATCGTCGATACCCCGGGCCACGCGGACTTCGGCGGCGAAGTCGAGCGCGTCCTCTCGATGGTCGACGGCGTGCTGCTGCTCGTCGACGCGGTCGAAGGGCCGATGCCGCAGACGCGCTTCGTGACGCGCAAGGCGCTGGCGCTGGGATTGAAACCGATAGTCGTCGTCAACAAGATCGACCGCCCCGGTGCGCGCGCCGACTGGGTCGTCAATCACACGTTCGA
>JBGOST010000446.1:0-2802 GCA_041476125.1 Usitatibacter sp.
AGGTGACGTAGTCGCCCTCCGCGCCGAACTTGCGCGCCCCCGCGGCGTAGTAGCCCATCCCCGGCGCGTAGAGCGCCAGCTCCATGAAACGCGCAAACGGGATCCAGTCGCCTTCGGCGAGGATGCAGTTGGCGATGTGTTCGGCAAGCTGCTGGGAGTGGGCCACTGCCTCCGGTGCGGGGGGAGGCAGGGTGGGTTCGGCGGGCATCGCTAAGCCTTGGGCTACACTGCGAAATTCTTTTTCGAGTGCGGCCGAATATAGCATGCGAGACGGCGCGGTCCTGATTACCGGTGCGGCGCGCCGAATCGGCGCGGCGATCGCGCGCGCACTGCATCGCGAGGGCGCGCTCGTGGCGCTGCATTGCAACCGCTCGCGGGTGGAAGCCGAGCGGCTCGCCGCGGAGCTCAACGCCGCGCGCGCGGGGTCGTGCGTCGTGGTGCAGGGCGACCTGCTCGATGCGGCCGGCCTGCCGCGCATCGTCGCGGAGTCCGCCAAGGCCTTCGGCCGCCTGGACGCCCTGGTGAACAACGCCTCGTCCTTCTACGCGACCGCCTTCGGCTCCATCGGCGAGAAGGAGTGGGACGACCTGATCGGCACCAACCTGCGCGCCCCGCTCCTTCTTTCCCAGGCCGCCGCGCCCTACCTGCGCGCTTCTCGCGGCGCCATCGTGAACCTGGTCGACATCCATGCCGAACGGCCGCTCGCCAATTTCCTCGTCTACTCGGTCGCCAAGTCGGGCCTCGCGGGGCTCACGCGTGCCCTGGCGCTCGAGCTGGGGCCGGAAGTGCGCGTGAACGGCGTCTCCCCCGGGGCCATCCTGTGGCCGGACGGCGGCGAGCCCTTCAACGCCTCCGAACGCGGCCGCATCACGAGCCAGACGCCGCTAGGGCGCATCGGAACGCCGGAGGATGTCGCCGGCGCGGTAAAATACCTGCTCTTCGATGCGCCTTTCGTGACCGGCCAGATCCTGGCCGTCGACGGCGGGCGCGCCATTCACCTTTAGGTCGCATTCACGAAAACGCGTCCAACGTTTGCTCCCTCCCCCTGGGGGAGGGTTGGGGAGAGGGTTCATCGACACGCGCAAGTCCGACTTCGAATCCGCCAAGCTCGCCAAGCGCCTGCGCCGCCTCGTGGGCCAGGCGATCGCCGACTTCTCGATGATCGAGGCGGGCGACAAGGTCATGGTGTGCCTGTCGGGCGGGAAGGACAGCTACGCGCTGCTCGACGTGCTCCTCAAGCTGCGCGAGAAGTCGCCGGTCGCCTTCGACCTCATCGCGGTGAACCTCGACCAGCGCCACCCCGGCTTCCCCGGGCATGTGCTGCCCGATTACCTCGCCTCGCGCGGCGTGCCGTACCGCATCGAGGTGCAGGACACCTACGGCGTGGTGAAGCGCGTCATCCCCGATGGCAAGACGATGTGCGGCCTGTGCTCGCGGCTGCGCCGCGGCGCCCTCTATCGCGTCGCCGGCGAGCTCGGCGCCAACAAGATCGCGCTCGGGCACCACCGCGACGACATCCTCGAGACGTTCTTCCTGAACCTCTTCCATGCCGGGAAGCTGAAGTCCATGGCGCCGAAGCTCGTCTCCGACGATGGCCGGCACGTCGTGATCCGCCCGCTCGCCTACGTCGAGGAGGCGGACCTCGAGGCCTACGCCGCGTTGCGCGAGTTTCCGATCATTCCCTGCGACCTGTGCGGCTCCCAGGAGCTGCTGCAGAGAAAGCAGGTGAAGGCGATGCTGCGCGATTGGGAGAAGAAGAGCCCCGGGCGCCTCGAAACCATCTTCAACGCGCTCACGAGCGTGGCCCCCTCGCACCTTCTCGACCGCGTGCTGTTCGACTTCACCAACCTGCAACCCAGTTCCCAATCACCGCCGACCTTTCCGATCCGAGTCTCGAAATGACCCTCAAGCAGATCAGCGCCACCAAGAAGATCACTTCCTTCCACCCGCCGCAGCGCACGCTCATGGGCCCCGGGCCCACGGAGATCCACCCGCGCGTGTTGACGACGATGAGCCAGCCCGCCATCGGCTACCTCGATCCGGTCTTCGTCGAGATGATGGAGGAGCTGAAGTCGCTGCTGCGCTACGTGTACCAGACCGATAACGCGCTCACCTTCCCGGTGTCGGGCCCCGGCTCGGTCGGGATGGAATTCTGCTTCGTGAACCTGGTCGCCCCCGGCGACAAGGTGATCGTGTGCCGCAACGGCGTCTTCGGCGGCCGCATGCTCGAGAACGTCGAGAGATGCGGCGGCACCGCGGTCGTGGTCGACGACGCGTGGGGACACCCCGTGGACCTGCAGAGAGTCGAGGATGCCTTCCGCAAGAACCCGGACGCGAAACTTCTCGCCTTCGTGCACGCCGAGACTTCGACCGGCGCGCAGTCCGACGCGAAGGCGCTCACGCAGATTGCGCACAAGCATCACGCGATGGTGATCGTCGATGCCGTCACTTCCCTCGGCGGCACCCCGGTGCGCGTCGACGACTGGGGAGTGGACGCGATCTATTCGGCGAGCCAGAAATGCCTGTCGTGCACGCCGGGGCTCTCGCCGGTGTCGTTCTCGGAGAACGCCGTCGAGCGCGTGAAGAAGCGCAAGGACAAGATCCACAGCTGGTTCATGGACATGAACCTGCTGTCGAGCTACTGGGGCGCCACCTCTCGCACCTATCACCACACCGCGCCCACCAATTCGCTCTTCGCGCTGCACGAGGCGCTGCTTCTCATCAAGGAGGAAGGCCTCGAGAACTGCTGGGCGCGCCACCGCCGCCACCACCTGGCGCTCAAGGCCGGGCTCGAGGCGATGG
>JBGOST010000447.1:0-2795 GCA_041476125.1 Usitatibacter sp.
AGATCAGGCACGCGAGAAGGGCCACGATGAACGTGGTCACCGTCATCGGCCGCGAGCGATACCAGAGCCACGGCCACGACGCCAGCACCAGCGCCGGCGCGAAGTACGCCCATTGCTCGCGCGAGAAGGCGAGCGCCACGAACCCCACGAGGAGCAGCTGCCAGAGCGCGATGGCTGCGCGCTCCGTGAGCGCCAGCGCGCACACCACGCCGATCGCCGCGTACAGGCCCCAGACCACGGTGAACTCGGTGTAGAGCGTGTTGAACCAGAGCGTGACCACGGGATCGGTCAGCACCAGCAGCACCACGAGCCCGTGAAAGACGGAGGCGACCGGATGGTCGTGCAACGCCCACGCGATGAGCAAAGCGGTAACGCCCAGCAGAAACAGCTTCGCATAGCCCAGCCACTGCAGGCGAATGCCGCCACCGTCGGCCTGGAAGGCGCGCACGACGGCCACTACCGCGGCGTCGATCAGCACCTCGGTGCTCGCGTAGCAGTTTCCGCGCCGCGCCGCCTCCGTGCGATACACGGCGATGGGCGCAGTCGGCGTGGCCTCGGAGCGCGCCGGCTCGTCGATCGCGGGATACAGGCCGATGCACGATCCGGTGCGGTGCATGTCGGCCTGGTTCGCGTAGCCGATCATCGGGTCGTGCGCGATAACCAATGCCGCGCGCGCGATCCCCAGGATCACCAGCACGAAACCGATCCATTCCCGCCAGTCCGACACGGCATTCGCCCTCTCTTCGCAACGCGCGACAGTGTAAGGCAGAATGGGCCGTATGCGCCTCGCCATCGCCGCCGCTTGCCTGATGCTCGCCATCTCCGCCGATGCGAAGACCTTCCGCTGGTCGTCGCAGGGCGACTATCTTTCGGCCGATCCGCACGCGCAGAACGAGGGCCTGAACAACGCCCTGAACGACGCGATCTTCGAGCGGCTCTCCGCGCGCGCCAAGGACCTGTCGCTCATCCCTTCGCTCGCGACCTCGTGGGAAGCGAAAAGCCCCACCGTGTGGCGCTTCAACCTGCGCCGCGGCGTGCTGTTCCACGACGGCACGCCGATGACGGCCGACGACGTCGTGTTCTCCTTCGACCGCGCCAAGCTGCCGAGCTCGAACTTCAAGGTCTTCGCCACGCCGACCGGCAAGGCGCGCAAGGTGGACGAGTTCACGGTCGAGATCGAGACGCCGGTGCCGACCCCGGCGGCGGTGCTCCTCGAAAACGTGAACGCGATCCGCATCATGAGCCGCGCGTGGTGCGAGAAGCACGGCACGAAGAAGCCGCAGGACTTCAAGACCGGCGAAGAAACCTACGCCTCGCGCGTGGCGAACGGGACCGGGCCCTACACGCTCCTCAGGCGCGAGGCCGAGGTCGCGACCGTGTTGAAGAAGAACCCGAAATGGTGGGGACTCGCGGAGGGCCGCCTCGAGGGCAACGTCGACGAGGTCGTCTACCGGCCCATCAAGTCGGACGCCACGCGCATGGCGGCCCTCGTTTCCGGAGAGCTCGACCTCGTGCTCGATCCGCCGCTGCAGGACATCCCGCGCCTGAAACGCGATCCCGCCGTCCGCGTCATCGAAGGCCCCGAGAACCGCGTGATCTTCCTGGTGATGGACCAGGCTCGCGACGAGCTCAAGTACTCGAACGTGAAGGGCAGGAACCCGCTGAAGGACCTGCGCGTGCGCCAGGCGCTCTACAGCGCGATCGACATCGAGGCCATCAAGACGCAGGTGATGCGCGGCCTGGCGCTACCCACGGGAGCCATGATCCCCACGGCGCGCTCGAGTTTTCCCGCGCTCGAGCCGCGCCTCCTTGCGCACGACGTGGCGCGCGCGAAGAAGCTTCTCGCCGAGGCCGGCTACCCGAATGGCTTCGAGCTCGGGCTCGACTGCCCCAACAACCGCTACGTGAACGACGAGCGCATCTGCACCGCGATCGCCGGCATGTTCGCCAAGCTCGGCGTGAAGGTGCGCCTGAACACGATGCCGCGCGCGCAGTTCTTCCAGAAGGTCGACCAGTTCGACATCAGCATGCACCTCTACGGCTGGGGAGGTGCGGCGGTCGATCCCGGTTTCACGCTCACCCCCGTGATCCACAGCCGCGACGGCAAGGGCAAGGGTGACTTCAACTCGGGGCGCTACGTCGACGGCGCGCTCGACACGCTGATCGACGCGGTCGAGGTGGAGATGGACCCGGTGAAGCGGCGCGCGATGATGCTGGAAGCCTTCCAGCGGGTGCGCGAGAACATCTACACCATCCCGCTGCACCGGCAAATGATCCCGTGGGCGGCTCGGGCCAACGTGGACCTGGTCCATCGCCCCGACAACGTGGTCGAGACGCTTTGGGTGCGCATCAAGTGAATATGAGGGTCAGACTCCCATATTCCATTTTGGGCGATTCACCGCCCTGAATATGGGAGTCTGACCCTCATATTCACGCGGCGCGAACCGGTCGGCGTCCCCGGTGGTAGACCTTGTCGGTCGCGAGAACCGTCGACGGGGCGTGGGGCTCCCTGCCGCGCAGCGACGCGTAGTAGGGCGTGAAATCCGGCGCGGTCGCCTCGAAGAGCTGCTCGAAGTCGCGGATGACGAAGTACGTTTCCTGGTAGGTGTCGATCTTGTAGCGCGTCTGCATGATGCGCAGCAGTTCGAAGCCGATGCGGTTGGGGCTCGGGCTCTCGAGGCAGTAGCTGATCTCGCCGCCCGAGGAAAGAATCCCCGCGCCATACGTGCGCAGCCCCTTCGGCGTGTCGATGAGCCCGAATTCCACCGTGTACCAGTAGAGGCGCGCGAGCATCT
>JBGOST010000448.1:0-2791 GCA_041476125.1 Usitatibacter sp.
CGACGCGCTTCCTCGAGCAGGCGATACCCGGGGAAAAGACGGTGAAGGAGGCGGTGCTCGCTTACGCCTCGCGCCGGTCCGGCGAGCGGCTCGACGACACCATCTGGTCGAAGGAGGAGCCGCCCCCGCACTTGCTCATGAACGTGCGCGTCGTCGATGAGGCGAAGAGAGAGCTCGCCATGGGCCGCGACTTCGGCCAGCTGCGCCAGCGCCTGGGGGAGGCGGCGAGCCTCACGCTGGCGAAGGCGAAGCCGGGGATGGAGCGCGAGGGGATCACGAGCTGGGACTTCGGCGATCTGCCGGCGCAAGTGACGTTTCGGCGCGACAACCAGACGCTCACCGGTTATCCCGCGCTGACTCCCTCTGCGTCTTCTCCCTCTCCCTTGGGAGAGGGTCGGGGAGAGGGTAAGGGCCGGGGAGAGGGTAACTCCGTGGCGATCCGTCTCTTCGATTCGCCCGACAAGGCCGACCCAGCGCATCGCGACGGCGTGAAACGCCTCATGGCCCTCGACTTGAAGGAGCAGGTCCGCAACCTCGAGCGCAGCCTGCCGGGGCTGAACGCGCTCGCATTGCGCTTCAGCGCCACGATCCCCGCCGGCGAGCTGAAGAGCGACCTCCACCGGGCCATCATCGACCGCGCCTTCATCGGCGACGACAAGCTGCCGCGCACCCCCAAGGCGTTCGAGGAACAGAAGAAGCGCGCCAAGGCCCGCCTTCCCGCGGTCGTCGAGGCGGCGGGGCGCCATGCGATGGCGATCGGAGAGGCGAGCCAGCAATTCATCCAGGCGCTGTCGCAGGCCGGCTCGCTCGGGCGCGTCACGCAGGAAGTGAAGGGCCATCGCGACCGCCTCGTCTATCCGGGGTTCCTCTCGCGCACGCCGTGGGAGCGGCTCGAGCACCTGCCGCGCTATCTCAAGGGCTATGTGTTGCGCCTGCAGAAGTATCGCGCCAACGCCGAGCGCGACCAGAAGCACGCCGCCACGTTGGGCAACCTGTGGCTCAACTACGAGACACGCGCCAAAGCCGATCGCGACGCCGGCCGGCACGACGCGCGGCTCGAAGAGTTCCGCTGGCTCATCGAGGAGCTGCGCGTCTCGCTCTACGCGCAGGAGCTGCGCACTCCGCTGCCGGTCTCGGCGAAGCGGCTGCAGAAGTTCTGGGACGAGCACCTGCGCTAGCACTCGCGAGGCGCGCGGTGGTGCGGTAGCGCACAGACAAGCCACGGACCGGGCCGTAAGCTGCAATCCCATCACCTACGCAAGGCTTCCCTTTGGATCGCACCGCCCCCGGCGCCGCGGCGAATCGCCTGCTCGCGCATTTGCCGCGCAGGGACCGCGATCACTTCGTGCGCGGCTGCGAGCGGGTCGACCTCGAATTCAACAAGATCCTCGCCGAGCCCGGCGATACGATGCGCCACATCCATTTTCCGACCGGCGGCTTCGTCTCGCTGCTCGCCGTCATGCCCGATGGAGTTCCGATCGAGGTCGCCCTGGTGGGCAACGAGGGCATGGTCGGCATGCCGCTTGCTCTCGGCCTTGAAAGATCCTCCGGCCGCGCCCTGGTGCAGGGCGCCGGCAGCGCACTGCGCATGGGCGGCGCGAAGTTCCGCCGCGAGCTCCAGGCGAGCCCGGCCCTGCGCGCCACGGTCGATCGGTACATCCACGCCTGCATCGGCCAGCTCGCGCAGACGGCCGGCTGCAACCGCTTTCACGTCGTCGAGGAGCGCCTCGCGCGCTGGCTTCTCATGACCTCCGACCGCGCGCACTCCGCGACCTTCCACATCACGCACGAGTTCCTGGCGATGATGCTCGGCGTGCGGCGCGTGGGCGTGACGAAGGCGGCGAGCGCGTTGCAGCGGCGCAAATTGATCAGCTATACGCGCGGCGACATCAGGATCCGCGACCGCGCGGGGCTCGAGGCCGCCGCGTGCGGCTGCTACAAGGCCGACCTCGCGATCTACGACAGGGCATTTAACTAGGGAGAGCTTTTGCCGTAATCTTTCGCGATGAACGACGTCGCGAATCGCCTGCGCCTCGCCTCGCGGATGGCCCACATCGAGCCCTTCGAGGTGATGGAGATCCAGACCCTCGCGCGGGAGCTCGAAGCGCAGGGGCGCGACGTGATCCACCTCGAGATCGGCGAGCCGGACTTCACCACTCCGGCGCCGATCGTCGCGGCCGCCCGGCGGGCGCTGGAATCGAAGCCGATGTTCTATACCTCGGCGCTGGGGCTCGCCGAGCTGCGCCAGGCCATCGCGCGCTTTTATCTCGAGCGCTACCGCGTCGAGGTGCCGGTGAATCGCATCGTCGTCACCGCGGGCTCGAGCGCGGCGCTGCTCCTCGCCTTCGGCGTGCTCCTCGATCCGCTCGACGAGGTGCTGCTGGCCGATCCCTCCTATCCCTGCAATCGCCATTTCGTGCGCACGCTGGGCGGGGTTCCCCGTCTCATCCCGGTCGGGCCCGACAGCCGCTACCAGCTGAACGCCGCGATCGCGCGGCGCAACTGGAGCGAGCGCACGCGCGCGGTGATGGTCGCGAGCCCGTCCAATCCGACGGGGACGATGGTGACCCCTGAGGAGATTCGCGAGCTGGCCGAGCTCGCGCGCGAGAAGGGCGCCACACTCCTCGTCGACGAGATCTATCACGGGCTCTACGGTGTCGATGCGCGAACCGCGCTCGAAGCCGGCGACGACCTCTTCGTCATCAACAGCTTCTCGAAGTATTTCCAGATGACCGGCTGGCGCCTGGGATGGCTCGTCGCGCCCGCGGGCTACGTGCGCGAGATCGAGAAG
>JBGOST010000449.1:0-2788 GCA_041476125.1 Usitatibacter sp.
CACGGGCCTCACGGTGGCGATGGGCAACTCCGGGGTGTTCCCGAGCATGGTGCTGCAGATGGTCGCCATCGGCGAGGAATCCGGCTCGCTCGACGCCATGCTCTCCAAGGTCGCCGACTTCTTCGAGCAGGAGGTCGACGAGGCGGTGGACTCGCTCTCCTCGCTGATGGAGCCGCTGATCATGGTGATTCTGGGGACCCTCATCGGCGGCATCGTGGTCGCCATGTACCTGCCGATCTTCAAGATGGGCCAGGCGGTTTAAGGCGGGCACGAGGCACCCCTCGCAAGTCACGGGATTGGGGCGCGGGGAGCGATCCTCGCGCCCCTGTCGTTTGCGGAGCCGATAGGAAAAATGGCATTGCTCGAAGTCCTCCAGATGTCGCCGCTCGCGCTCGGGATCACCGTCGGGCTGCTCGGCCTGTGCGTGGGCTCGCTGCTGAATGTGGTGATCCACCGCCTGCCGAAGATGATGGAAGCGCAGTGGCGCGAGGAATGCGCCGCGCTCGAGGGCCGAGAGCTTCCGGCGAGCGGCACCTACAACCTCTTCGTGCCGCGCTCGGCGTGCCCCAAGTGCAACGCACCGATCACCGCGTTGCAGAACATCCCGGTGGTGAGCTGGATCGCGCTGCGCGGCCGCTGCGCCAGGTGCAGGACGCCCATCAGCGCGCGCTACCCGCTGGTGGAGCTGCTGGGCGGTGGGTTTGCGGTGCTCGTGGCGTGGCGCTTCGGCTATTCGGCCGCACTCGCCTTCGGCCTCGTCTACGCGTGGGCGCTGCTGGCGCTCACGTTCATCGACTTGGACACGCAGCTTCTCCCCGACGACATCACGCTGCCGCTCCTCTGGCTGGGGCTGCTCGCCAACTCGGCCGGCGTCTTCACGGACCTGAATTCGGCGGTCCTGGGGGCGGCGGGCGGATACCTCATCCTGTGGACGGTGTACTGGGGCTTCCGCCTCATCGCGCGCAAGGAAGGCATGGGGTATGGCGACTTCAAGCTCCTCGCCGCGATCGGGGCGTGGACCGGTTGGCAGGTGCTGCCGGTGGTGATCGTGATTTCGGCGGGCCTGGGCGTGGTGATCGGCTCGATCCTGCTGTGGCTCGCGCGCAAAGGCGTCGATACGCGCATTCCCTTCGGCCCCTATCTCGCCCTGGGCGGGATCGCGGCATTGATCTGGGGCCACGACGCCGTGGTCGCGTGGCTCGGCCATTTTCCGGCGTGATCACGGTCGGCCTCACGGGCGGCATCGGTTCCGGCAAGACCACGGTGGCGCAGCGCCTCGAGGCGCTCGGCGCGGCGGTGGTCGACACCGACGAGATTTCGCGCCGGCTCACCGGTCCGGGAGGCGCGGCGATGGAGCGCCTGCGCGAAGCCTTCGGCGGGCGTTTCGTCGCCTCCGACGGCGGGCTCGACCGCCCGGCCATGCGCGAGCTCGTCTTCGAAGATGCCGTGGCGCGGGCCAAGCTCGAGTCGATCCTGCATCCGGCGATCCGCGAGGCGACCGACCGCGCGCTCGCCGCCGCGCGGGGTCCCTACGCCGTCATCGTGGTGCCGCTGCTCTTCGAGACGCGCGGCTACGTCGATCGCGTCCTGCGCACGCTCGTGGTCGACTGCCCCGAGGAATTGCAGGTGGCGAGGACGGCCGAGAGATCCGGCCTCACGCCCGAGGCGGTGCGCTCGATCATGGCGGCGCAGTGGCCGCGGTGGCGGCGGCTGCAGATGGCGGACGACGTGGTCTGGAACGGCGGGGAGGAGGCGGGGCTCGGGCCGCAGTGCGAACGCTTGCACCGTTTCTACGGCTCGATCGAGCGCGGGCGAATTGTCAACGCGAAGCCATTGCCCCACAATCCGGGCCAACCCAGGACGGGTCCGTGATCACCTACGAATATCCGCTCAACGAGCGCATCAGAACGCTCCTCAGGCTCGAGGACCTCTACGACAGGGCGCGCTTCTTCCTGGGCGAGGACGACCCCCACGGGCACCACGCATGCCTCACCGGCATGTTCGAGATCATCGAGGTCGCCAGCCGCGCCGACCTGAAGAGCGACCTGCTGCAGGAGCTCGATCGACAACGTACCTTCCTCGAGGCGCTGCGCTCCAATCCGGCGATCTCGGAGGACAAGCTGAACGGCGTGCTGAAGGAGATCGACAGCGCCTTCGCCAACCTCCACGCCACCTCGGGCAAGACCGGCCAGAGCCTGCGGGAGAACGAGTGGCTCATGGCGATCAAGCAGCGCATGGGCATTCCCGGCGGCACGAGCGAGTTCGACCTGCCTTCCTACCACCACTGGCTGCACCACCCCGCCGCGCGGCGCCGCGCCGACCTGGAGGAGTGGCTGAAGCCGCTCTTGCCGGTGCACGCCGCGCTGTCGATCGTGCTGCGCGTGCTTCGCGAGAGCGGGCGCACGGTCTCGCTCATCGCCCTCCAGGGGGTCTACCAGCAGACTCCCGCGGAGAAACCCGCGCAGATGCTGCGCCTGTCGCTCGAGGACGGCCTGCCCTGCGTCCCGGAGATCAGCGCCAACAAGTACGCCCTGAACGTGCGCTTCCTCCTCCCGGAGGGCGTGCAGAGAACCCGTGTCTACGAGCACGACGTGCCTTTCGAGCTCGCCTTCTGCAACCTGTGAGCGCCCCGGGACGCCAACCCGCGGAGGTGAATTGCCCGGTGTGCGGCAAGGCGACACTCTTCCACGCCGCCAATCGATGGCGCCCGTTCTGCAGCGAACGCTGCCGCACGACCGACCTGGGCGCCTGGGCTTCCGAGTCGTATCGCATCCCCGCCAAGCCCGAC
>JBGOST010000450.1:0-2788 GCA_041476125.1 Usitatibacter sp.
CACCACCATCGAGGGCGGAGCGCTCGTGGTGAACGACGCGAAGGAAGCCGCGCTGGTGGAGCGCTGGCGCTTCCACGGCATCAAGCGGCTGCCCGACGGCACGCGCGACGTGGAGCGCGCGGGCGCCAAGTACAACTTCTCCGACGTCTCCGCGCGGCTGGGCCTGGAGCAGCTCACGCACCTGGACGACTGGTGCCGCGCGCGCGAGCGCCTGGCCCACCGCTACTTCGAATGCGTCGCGGGCGACGAGCTGCTCACGCCCGAGCGCCTGCCGCCGCGCGACAACCCCGGCCACAGCTGGAACATGTTCACGGTCCTCCTGCCGCTGGAGGCGGTGGGAATGACGCGCAAGGGTTTCATCGACGCGATGCAGAAGGAAGGCATCGGCATCGGCGTTTCGTACGAGGCGATCCACCTCACGACGCTCTTCCGCAACAAGGGTTTTCGCGAAGGCCTGTTTCCCGTCTCCGAGCGCATCGCGCGCGAGACCGTGACCCTGCCGCTGTTTCCGGAAATGCAGGAGTCCGATGTCGAGCGCGTATGCGAAGCGATGCGGCGCGTCATGCGTAGCAAGACCCACCGAGGAGGCCCGTGACCGCGCCCGAGATCTCCGTCATCATCCCCGTCTACAACGAGGAGGCGGTGCTGCCGGCGCTGTTCGCGCGGCTTTATCCGGCGCTCGACGCGCTCGGCCGCAGCTACGAGATCGTGTTCGTGAACGACGGCAGCCGCGACCGCTCCGCGGCGCTGCTGCGCGAGCAGTTCCAGAAGCGCCCCGAAGTCACGCGCGTCATCCTCTTCAACGGCAACTTCGGCCAGCACATGGCGATCATGGCGGGATTCGAGCATTGCCGCGGCAACCGCGTGGTGACGCTCGACGCGGACCTGCAGAATCCCCCGGAGGAGATCGGCAAGCTCCTCGCCAAGATGGACGAGGGCCACGACTACGTGGGCTCGATCCGGCGCATGCGCCAGGACGCCGCGTGGCGGCGCTGGGCCTCGAAGGCGATGAACCGCATGCGCGAGAGAATCACGCATATCCACATGACCGACCAGGGCTGCATGCTGCGCGCCTACGACCGCCCCATCGTCGAGGCGATCCGCGCCTCGCGCGAGGTGAGCACCTATATCCCCGCGCTCGCCTATTCGTACGCGCACAACCCGGCGGAGGTCGAGGTCGGGCATGAGGAGCGGCTCGCGGGAGAATCCAAGTACTCGCTCTACAAGCTGATCCGCCTCAACTTCGACATCGTCACCGGCTTTTCGGTCCTGCCGCTGCAGCTCTTCTCGCTCTTCGGGATCTTCGTCTCGCTGGTCTCGCTCGGCGTGTACGTGACGGTCATCGCCAAGCGCATCGTGATGGGCGAAGGCGACGGCATCTGGGTGATCTGGGACCGCGACATCCTGCAGTTCTTCCTCATCGGCGTCATGCTCTTCGGGCTGGGTTTGATCGGCGAGTACGTGGGGCGCATCTACCAGCAGGTGCGCGACCGGCCGCGCTACATCATCCAGGCCGTGCTCGAGAAGCGCGAGTAGATGGAATACACCGCCGTCGTCTTCGCCTACCACGACGTGGGCGTTCGCTGCCTCTCCGTGATGCTCTCCCACGGCGTGCGCATCCCGCTGGTGGTGACCCATCGCGACGATCCCGACGAGAACATCTGGTTCGAGAGCGTCGAGAAACTCGCCCGCGTCAACGACCTCGAGGTGGCGACGCCGGAGAACCCCAATTCGCCGGAATTCGTGCAGCGGCTCAACCACATCTCGCCGGACTTCCTGTTCTCCTTCTACTACCGCTACATGCTGTCGCCCGCGGTGCTCGCCACCGCGATGCGCGGCGCCTTCAACATGCACGGCTCCCTGCTGCCGAAGTTCCGCGGACGGGCGCCGGTGAACTGGGCGGTGCTGCGCGGCGAGGACTCGACCGGCGCCACGCTCCACGAGATGGTGGAGAAGCCCGACGCGGGCCGCATCGTCGACCAGTTCCCGGTGCCGATCCTTCCCGACGATCGCGCGATCGACGTGTTCCGCAAGGTGACGGTGGCCGCCGAGCTCGTCCTCGATCGCGCCCTGCCGGGAGTGCTCGACGGCATGGCGCCGCTTCATGCGCAGGACCTCTCCAAGGGCGGCTACTTCCGCGGGCGCAAATCCGACGACGGGAGGGTCGACTGGACCAAGGGCGCCAAGGAGATCCACGACCTGGTGCGCGCGGTGGCCCCTCCCTACCCGGGAGCCTTCACGATGTTGGGCGGGCAGCGCATGCGCCTGCTGCGCACGCACCTGGTCCAGGGCAAATCGGCGCCCGCGGCGCCCACGCTACGCTTCGACGGCAAGCACCTCGTCGCGCGCTGCGCCGACGGCGGCCTCCTGCGCGTCATCGATTGCGACCTGGATGGCGTGGCGCTCGACGGCGCGACCTTTGCGGAGCACTTCGGCGAGGAGCCGATCGTGCTCGGAGAGAATTCATGAAGAAACTCTGCATCCTGGGCGTCAACGGCTTCATCGGCCATCACCTGTCCCAGCGCATCCTCGCCGACACGGACTGGGACGTCTTCGGCATGGACATGGGAAGCGACCGGCTCACCGACATCGCCGGCAACCCACGCTTCCATTTCTTCGAGGGCGACATCACCATCAACCGCGAGTGGATCGAGTATCACATCCGCAAGTGCGACGTGATCCTGCCGCTGGTGGCGATCGCCACGCCCGCCACCTACGTGCGCGAACCGCTCAAGGTCTTCGAGCTCGACTTCGAGGCGAACCTGCCGATCGTGAGGAGCTGCGTGAA
>JBGOST010000451.1:0-2780 GCA_041476125.1 Usitatibacter sp.
CCATCTGCCCGCCCTGGTCCATCGCCATCTTCATGTCCATCTTGAAGCCGTCGCTGGCGAACGTGATCTGGTTATCGGCGCTCATCTTCGGCTTGGAGCAGGTCATCGTGTAGCTCGCCGTGTTGCCCGACATCTTGAAGTTGGTGACCTCGCAGTTCTCGGGCGCCTTGCCGTCGCGCCCGCCACGGCCCATTTGCCCCTTGTCGATGTCCTGCTGCGTGAGGCACTTCTGGAAGGTCATGGCCTGCTTGCCCATGCCGGGCGGCATTCCCTTCATCCCGGACATGTCCATTTCCATCTTGTATTCGTACATTCCTTCCTTCATCTTTCCCTTGAACTGGCTGAAGAGACTGTCGGCGGCCAGGGCCACGGTGCAGGCGGTTGCGCCGGCGACGGCGAGGGCGATCAAGCAGGTTTTCTTCATTGCGAAAAATCCTCCCGGGGGATAAAGCCGCGAGAATACCGAATTCCCGCGCGCGGAGCCACTAGAATACGGGCATGGCACGCGCGCTCGAGCTTCCCCAGGACAAGGCCCGCTTGCGCCGCGAGATGATCGCAAGGCGCGACGCGATTCCCGCGGCGCAGATCTCGCGGCTCGCCGCGGCGCTCACGGCCAACGCCACCTCGTTGCCTCAATTCGCGGCGGCGCGCTCGGTGCTCGCCACCATGAGCATCGGCAACGAATGGAGCACGAAGGGCTTCATCGAGCGCGCGCGCGCCGGCGGCAAGCTCGTCGTGCTGCCGCGCGTAAGCTCGCCTCCGCGCCGGCTCGAGCTCTACGTCGTCGAGGACTTCGAGCGCGACCTCGTGCCCGGCGTGTGGGACATCCCCGAGCCCGACCCGGCGCGGTGCCGCAAGGTCGAGCTCGCCCAGGTGGACTTCGCCCTCGTGCCCGCGCTCGCGGTCGATCGCGGCGGCTACCGCCTGGGGTATGGCGCCGGATATTTCGACGGGCTCCTCGCGGGGCGCGGAAAGCGGCCTTGCTGCGTGACGGCGCTGCCGTCGGCTTTCGTCGTCGAGCGGGTGCCGAGAGAGCCGCACGACGTCGCCGTCGACCTGGTGTTGAACGAATTCGGTCCCGCGGGCGGGCAACAGGAAGGCAACCCATGACCGCGCGCTTGATCGACGGCAAGGCCATCGCGCAGCAATACCGCGCCGAGTGCGCCGTGCGCGTCGAGCGGCTCAAGGACCGAGGCATCCTCCCGGGGCTGGCGGTGGTGATCGTCGGCAACGATCCGGCCAGCCAGATCTATGTGCGCAACAAGGCGCTCGCCTCGGGTGCGGTCGGCATGCATTCGGAGGTGCACGCGTTGTCCGCGGACGTGAGCGAGGCGCAGCTCATCGCGTTCGTGAAGAGCCTCAACGCCAACGACGCCATTCACGGCATCCTCGTCCAGCTGCCGCTGCCCAAGCACATCGAGAGTCGCGCCGTGATCGGGGCGATCGCGCCCGACAAGGATGTCGACGGCTTCCATTACTTCAACGTGGGCTCTCTCTTCATGGGGGAGCCGGCGTTTTATCCGTGCACGCCCTTCGGCGTGATGAAGATGCTCGAGCACGAGGGTGTGGCGATCGAGGGCTCCCACGCGGTCGTGGTGGGGCGCTCGAGCATCGTCGGCAAGCCCATGGCGCTGATGCTCCTCAACGCGGGCGCTACCGTCACCATCTGCCACTCGAAGACGCGCGACCTCGCCGCGATGACGCGCCAGGCGGACATCCTCGTCGTCGCCGTCGGAAAAGCGCGCATGATCGGCGGCGCGATGGTGAAGCCGGGAGCCGTGGTGATCGATGTGGGGATCAATCGCCTCGCCGACGGAAAGCTCGCCGGGGATGTCGATTTCGAGTCGGTTGCCGCGGTGGCCTCGCGCATCACGCCCGTGCCCGGGGGCGTGGGGCCGATGACCATCGCCATGCTGCTGGTAAACACGGTGAAATCCGCCGAGCGCTTCGCCGGCCTTGCGACCATGGCCGAGACACGCATTGCCTGATCGATGGGGAGAAATCCATGACATCGAAACCATATGAGCTGGGCCTCGAGCGCAACCTGGCGAACTACACGCCGCTCACGCCCGTGTCCTTCCTCGCGAAGGCCGCTCACGTCTATCCCGACCGCACCGCCGTCATCCACGGGTCGGTGCGCCGCAACTGGCGCCAGACCTACGAGAGATCGCGCCGCCTCGCCTCGGCGCTCGTGAAGCGCGGCGTGAAGCGCGGCGAGACGGTGGCCGCGATGCTACCCAACGTCCCGGCGATGGTGGAGCTGCATTTCGGCCCGGCGATGTTCGGCGCGGTGCTCAATACCCTCAACACGCGCCTCGATGCGGAAGCGATCGCCTTCATGCTCGACCACGGGGAAGCGAAGGTGCTCTTCACCGATCGCGAGTTCTCGAGCATCGTCGCCAAGGCGGTGAAGCTCGCCAGGGCGAAGCCCCTGGTGGTCGATGTCGACGACGCGCTTTGCGAGGGCGGCGAAGCCCTGGGCGAGATCGAGTACGAGGAGTTCATCGCGCAAGGCGACACGCTGTTCGAATGGAGCGTGCCGCCGGACGAGTGGGACGCGATCGCGTTGAACTACACCTCGGGCACTACCGGCAATCCGAAGGGCGTGGTGTACCACTACCGCGGCGCGTACCTGAACGCGATCAACAACATCCTCGACTGGTCGATGCCCAAGCACCCCATCTACCTGTGGACGCTGCCGATGTTCCACTGCAACGGGTGGTGCTTCAACTGGACGATCGCCGCGGCCGCCGGCACCAACGTGTGCCTGCGAAAGGTCG
>JBGOST010000452.1:0-2768 GCA_041476125.1 Usitatibacter sp.
ATCCACGCCCTGATGGGGCCGAATGGCTCCGGCAAGAGCACGTTTGCCAACACCCTGATGGGCCACCCACGCTACGCGGTCACTGCGGGCGAGATCCTGTTCCGGGGGCAGAGCATCCTCGAGATGGAGCCCGACGAACGCTCGCGCCTCGGACTGTTCATGGCCTTCCAGTACCCGGTCGCGATCCCGGGCGTGACGGTGGCGAACTTCCTGCGCAGCGCGCTCAACGCGCGCCTGGCACCCGCCGAGACCAACGGCAAGGGCGCGATGCCGAGCCGGCGCGGCATCAACCCCAAGGAATTTCGCGCCCTGCTGCTCGAGAAGATGGCGACGCTCAAGATGGACGAGTCGTTCGCGACCCGCTACCTCAACGACGGGTTCTCGGGCGGCGAGAAGAAGCGCGCCGAAATCCTGCAAATGGCACTCCTCAAGCCCGAGATCGCGATCATGGACGAGACCGACTCCGGGCTCGACATCGACGCGCTGCGCATCGTGGCCGAGGGCGTCAACGCGCTCGCCGGCCCCGACCTCGGCGTGCTCCTGATCACCCACTATCAGCGCATCCTGAACTACATCAAGCCGCACTTCGTTCACGTCATGGTGGACGGACGCATCTCGATGTCGGGCGGGCCGGAGCTGGCCCACGAGCTCGAGGCGCGCGGCTACGACTGGGTGCGCGAAGGGAAGGAAGTGACGGCCCCATGAGCACCGAATCGGCACCGACGCTCGGCATTCGCGACGGCTATACCGAGAAGTACGGCTTCCACGACGACGAGCAGTCGGTGTTCAAGTCCCGTCGCGGGCTCGACGCCGAAATCGTCGCCCAGATCTCCGACATGAAGGGCGAGCCGAAGTGGATGCGTGACTACCGCCTCAAGGCGCTCGAGATCTTCGAGAAGAAGCCGATGCCGACCTGGGGCGGAAACGTGGGCGCGATCGACTTCCAGAACATCTACTACTACGTCAAGCCGACCGAGGAGGAGACCAAGTCCTGGGACGACGTGCCGGCCGACATGAAGCGCACCTTCGACCGGCTCGGTATTCCGGAGGCGGAGCAGAAGTTCCTCTCCGGCGTCGGCGCGCAGTACGATTCCGAGGTCGTCTACCACAAGATCCAGGAGAAGCTCGAGAAGCAGGGCGTCATCTTCCTCTCCGCCGACCACGGGCTCCGGGATCACGAGGCGCTCTTCAAGCAGTATTTCGGCACCGTGATTCCCTCGACCGACAACAAGTTCGCCGCGCTCAACTCGGCGGTGTGGTCGGGCGGATCGTTCATCTACGTCCCGAAGGGCGTGCACGTCGACGTGCCGCTCCAGGCCTACTTCCGCATCAACACGAAGGACATGGGCCAGTTCGAGCGCACGCTCATCATCGTCGACGAGGGTGCCTACGTGCACTACGTCGAGGGTTGCACCGCGCCGACCTATTCGAGCGATTCGCTCCATTCGGCGGTCGTCGAGATCATCGTCAAGGCCGGCGGGCGCTGCCGCTACACGACCATCCAGAACTGGTCGAACAACGTCTACAACCTCGTGACCAAGCGCGCGCTCGCCTACCGCGACGCGACCATGGAGTGGGTGGACGGCAACCTGGGCTCCAAGCTCACGATGAAGTACCCGAGCGTCTACATGATGGAGCCGGGCGCTCACGGCGAGATCCTCTCGATCGCTTTCGCCGGCCGCGGCCAGCACCAGGACGCGGGCGGCAAGGTCATCCACGCCGCCCCCCGCACGACCAGCACGATCATCTCGAAGTCGATCAGCAAGGACGGCGGACGGGCGGGCTACCGCGGCCTGGTCAAGATCGTGAAGGGCGCCACCGACTGCAAGAGCACGGTGAACTGCGACGCGCTCCTGCTCGACGAGACCTCGCGCTCCGACACCTACCCGTACATGGAGATCGAGGAGGAGCGGGTGAGCGTGGGCCACGAAGCCACCGTCTCCAAGATCGGCGACGAGCAGCTCTTCTACCTGCAGAGCCGCGGGATCAACAAGGAAGAGGCGGCGGCGATGATCGTCTCGGGCTTCATCGAGCCGATCGTCAAGGAGCTGCCGATGGAGTACGCCGTCGAGATGAACCGGCTCATCCAGCTCCAGATGGAGGGCTCGGTCGGATGACGACGGTGGACCTCAAGTCGGGCCAGCCCGCGACCCCATGGCTCACCCGGTGGCCCGAGATGGCCGCCGCGCGCGCCACCCAGTCCGGCGAGCCCGGCTGGGCGCACGAGCAGCGCCGCGCCGCCGCGGCGCTCGCCGAGCGGCTGCCGTTCCCGGACCGCCGCCTCGAGCTGTGGCGCCGCACCGATTTCGGGTCGCTCTCCCTCGCGGCACTCGATCCGTTCGCGCCCGGCGTGCGCGCCCGCAACCTGGACGACCTGCCCGCGCCCATCCTCGAGCGGCTCGCGAGCGAGGGACACGGTGACGCGAAGGGCGTCGCGGTCGTGGTGCAGCGCAACGGCGAGGTCGTGCTCGAGCAGACCCACCCGGCGCTCGAGAGCCAGGGGGTCATCGTGTGCTCGATGGAGCGCGCGTTGCGCGAGCACGCCGGCAAGCTCGAATCCCGGCTCGGCGCGCTGATCGAGGCCGACCTCGACCAGTTCACCGCGCTCCACCGGGCGATTCGCTCGGGCGGGGCGTTCGTCTGGGTCCCCGACGGCGTCGAGGCGGCGGTCCCGGTGCGCCTGTTCCAGTGGCTCGACCGGCCCGGCGTCGCGAGCGCCCCCGCCTCGGTGGTCGTGCTGGGCAAGGGCAGCCGGGCGACGGTCGTCG
>JBGOST010000453.1:0-2768 GCA_041476125.1 Usitatibacter sp.
ATGCGCGGCATCGGAATCGCGGCATAGGACTCGCGCCGCCCGTTTCCGGTCACCGGCACGCCCATCAAGCGCGCGTTCAGGCGGTCCTGCAGGTAGCCGCGCAGGATGCCGTCCTCGATGAGCACGTTGCGCGTGGTGGGATTGCCTTCGTCGTCCATCGACAGCGACCCGCGCCGGTCGGGCAGCGTGCCGTCGTCGATCACGGTGACGCCGGGAGCGGCCACGCGCTCGCCGATGCGCCCGCTGAATGCGGATGTGCCCTTGCGGTTGAAATCGCCCTCGAGGCCGTGGCCGATCGCCTCGTGCAGCAGCACGCCGGGCCAGCCGGGGCCGAGCACCACGGTCATCATCCCGGCCGGAGCCGGGCGCGATTCGAGGTTCACGACCGCCTGGCGCACCGCGTCGCGCGCGAGCTTCTCGAGCAGCTCGTCGGTGTAGAACGCGTAGCCGAAACGCCCGCCCGCGCCCTGGTGCCCCTGCTCGCGGCGCCCGGACTGCTCGGCGATGACGGTGATCGAAAGGTGCACCAGCGGGCGCACGTCGGCGGCCAGCGCGCCGTCGGCGCGCGCGACGAGCACGACGTCGTATTCCCCGGAGAGCCGTCCCATGACCTGCTTCACGCGCGGGTCTGCGGCGCGCGCGAAGCGCTCGAGCGTTTCGAGGATCTTCACCTTGGCGCCGTCGTCGAACTGCGCGACGGGATCGATCGGCGCGTAGAGCGAATTCGCCGCGCGCACCACGGGGGTTCCTGGAACGGCGCTTCCGCCGTCGGCCGCGATCGCGCGCGTCACCTTGGCGGCGGCCTCGAGCGCCTCGGGCTGGATGTCGTCGGCATAGGCGAAAGCGGTCTTTTCACCCGCGACCACGCGCACGCCCACGCCCTGGTCGATGGAGAACGTGCCCGATTTCACCTCCCCTTCCTCGAGCGACCAGCCTTCCGAGCGGTTGTACTGGAAGTAGAGGTCGGCATCGTCGGCCTTGTGGGCGAGGATGGTCCCGAAGACCTTCCCGGTCGTGACCTCGTCGATCCCGGCCGGCGCCAGCAGCGTCGCTCTGGCGATTTCGAGTGTCGTGGGCCCGGGTTTCGTCATGGCAAGAGGTTACCTGCGTTCATCTGCGTTTATCTGCGATCCAAAGCCTTACCACTGACGCACAGTCTTGTGCGTCAACGCGGGGAGACTACGTCTGATCTTCGCTTGATAGGTGGGGTTCACTCCCGCGACCACAACCCCCGACCCGCGCGGCAGGCGGTCCAGCACCACCCCCCACGGGTCGACGATCATGGTATGACCGTGGGTTTCGCGACCGTTCACGTGATATCCGCCCTGGGCGGGGGCGATCACGTAGGCGAGGTTCTCGATGGCGCGCGCCCGGATGAGCGTATCCCAGTGCGCCTTGCCGGTCGTTTCCGTGAACGCCGAGGGCACGAGGATCAGGTCCACGTCCCCCATGGCCCGGTAGAGCTCGGGGAAGCGCAGGTCGTAGCAAACCGAGATCCCGAGCCTCCCGTAGGGCGAATCGAGCGTGCACACCTTGTTGCCGGGCTCGATGGTGCGCTCCTCGGTGTATCGCTCCTGCCCCATCTCGAAGCCGAAGAGGTGGATCTTGTCGTAGCGCGCCACGCGCTTGCCCTCGCCGTCGTAGACGAGGCAGGAGTTGCGCACCTTGTCGGGCGTGCTCGCCTCGAGCGGCACCGAGCCGCCGACGATCCACACGCGATGGCGCCTCGCCTCGGCGGAGAGGAACGACTGGATCGGGCCCTCGCCGTCGCGCTCGCGGGCGGCGACCTTGTCGGTGTCCTTCATGCCCATGATGGCGAAGTACTCGGGCAGCGCGATGATGCGCGCGCCCGTGGCCGCGGCGAGCTCGATCAGGCGCCCTGCCTCCTGCAGGTTCGCCTGCACGTTGGGGCCCGAGGCCATCTGGATCGCCGCCACGCGGAACATCGACTGCGTGATCGACATCGTCTCGCGCAGCGCCTCGGGCGTGGTGGTCTTGGTGATGATCATGTGAGGGATACGCCCGGGCGGCGCCTACGGATTCGTTGCCTTCACCGCGGCCGCCGGATCCCGCGTCGCGGCGGTCTTGGGCGGCGGCGCCGAGAGGCGCGTGACCTGGGGATTATCCCACGACCCCGTGACCTGGTACTCGTAGGCGACCGCCTTGCCGAGCGGGTTCTTCAGCAGCTTCGAGACGAGGAGCGTGGAAAGCCCCAGCACCGGCGTGCCGATCAAGGTCGCGGCGAGCGCCAGCCCCTCGCCCACCTCGGGAACGATGTGCATGTTGAGCGTCTGCGTCTCATCCGGCAGCGACACTTCGCCCGCGAGGCTCACGAAGGCCGACGGCCCGCTGATCTCGAAGCCCTCGGTAAGCAGGATGCCGCGGGCCACCTTCACCTCGCCGTGGATGCGCTCGAAGGCGAAACCGTCGCTGAACACGTCGCGGAAATCGAACATCGCGCGCCGCGGCAGCGATTGCAGCGACAGCAGCCCCAGGAGCTTGCCCGCGCCCGCCTCGATCTTGGCGAACTGGCCGCGGCGGGCGTCTACCTTGAAGGTGCCCGCAAGATTGGCGAGGGCGAAATCGTAGGGATAACCCTGCCACGCGAGGTTTCCCCCCAGGTTTCCGGTGCCGCGCTTCATGTAGTCGCCGAAGCCGAACTGCCCCATGAGCGCGTTGAGGTTTTCGCTTTCGAGTTTCAGGGCGAGTGTCGTGATGGATCCCGTGCCCGTGCGGCGCCACGCGCCCGTCGATTGGAACTGCGCGTG
>JBGOST010000454.1:0-2764 GCA_041476125.1 Usitatibacter sp.
CGACGCCATCGCCAAGGCCGGCGTGCGGCCTCTCGCGGAGGGGCTTGAAAGAATCGCCACGGTACGGGACGTGGCGGGGCTCTCGAGCGCTCTCGCCTACCTGCAGGTGCGGGGAACCGATGCGGGCTTCTCGTTCATCGTGCGTCCCGATTCCAAGGAATCGACGCGCTACCTCGCCGAGATCGTGCAAGCGGGGCTGGGTTTGCCCGATCGCGACTACTACTTCCTCGACGACGAGCGCTCGCGGCAGATCCGCGGCGCCTACCGCAGGCACGTCGAGCGAATATTCGTCCTGGCGGGCGACGAAGCGACGCTCGCGGCGCGCAACGCCGACACCGTCATGGCCCTCGAAACCGAGCTTGCCCGGGCGTCGATGACGGCGGTGGAGCGGCGCGACGTCGACAAGACGTACAACAAGACCCCCGTCGCCGCGCTCGCGCGCGAGGCTCCGGGGTTTCCATGGGCGGAGCATTTCGCGGCCCTGGGCGCCGGCGAGCTCTCCCAGTTGAACGTCGCCCAACCGGCGTTCTTCCGCGCCTTCGCGCGCCTTGCGGCCGAGCGCGACCCGGCGCAATGGCGCACCTACCTGCGCTGGCACCTGTTGCACGCCACGGCCAGCAAGCTTCCCGAGGCTTTCGACCGCGCGCACTTCGAGTTCTACGAAGGCGTGCTGCGCGGCCGCAAGGCGCAGCCGCCGCGCTCCCGCTACGTGGTCGAGATCATCGGCGGGCGCACCGGCTCCGAGCCGATGGGACAGGCGCTCGGCATGATCTTCGTCGACAACGCCTTCTCGCCCGACGCCAAGACACGCGTGGCCGCGATGATCGTGAACCTCAAGGCGGCGCTCGCGGAGCGGCTGCGCACGGTCGAATGGATGGAGGAGGACACGCGCAGGAAATCCCTCGAGAAGCTCGCCGCGATGGGCGTGAAGATCGGCTACCCCGATCGCTGGCGCGACTACGCCGATGCCGACGTCGGGCCCTATTCCTTCGCCGAGAACTGGATGCGCTCCAAGGCCTTCGCCCACCGCCGCGAGGTGGCGCGCATCGGGCGCGCCGTGGATCGCGAGGATTGGTTCATCTCGCCGCACATCGTGAACGCGTTCTACAACGCGCGCGGCAACGAAATCGTCTTTCCCGCCGGCATCCTGCAGCCGCCGTTCTTCGACGTGAAGGCCGACGACGCCGTCAACTACGGCGGCATCGGGATGGTCATCGGGCACGAGATCACCCACGGCTTCGACGACCGCGGGCGCCGCTACGACGCCAGCGGCAACCTCACCGACTGGTGGACTCCCGGGGATGCCCGCCGCTACGTGGAGCGCGCGCAGCGCGTGGAGCGCCAGTACGCGGGTTACTCCGGCGTCGACGACTTGAAGCTGAACGGCAAGCTCACGCTGGGCGAGAACATCTCCGATGTAGGCGGCCTGAAGATCGCGTACCTCGCCCTCGCCAAGGCGCTTCGCGACCACCCACAGGGCAGGATCGACGGCCTCGCGCCCGAGCAGCGCTTCTTCCTCGCGTTCGCCCAGATCTGGCGCAGCCGCTACCGCCCCGAGATGGAGCGGCTCATGATCCGCACCGATGGCCATTCGCCGCCGCGCTTCCGCGTGGCCGGCGTGGTGACGAACCTCCCGGAATTCGCGCAGGCTTTTTCCTGCGACGCCGCGAAGGCGCTGCTATCCGATGCGGAGCGCGCCAACATCTGGTAGGCCGATCGCCTCTTCTCAGAAGTAAGGGACGAAACGGTCCGGCCGTTCGGCCCGCCGGCACGCGGCCTGCCAACAGCGCAACAACCAGTGCGCCATCGGGTTCTTGCCGGCGTGACGCGATGCCGGCTGCTGCGGGGCAACGGTGTGCGGCAGGGATTGCGTGGTGGCAGCCATGGCGTCCTCCAATAGCGGATGCTATGGAGCCCATTCAACCGCCGCGGGGCCGCGCCGTCACCGGGCGCTTGTCCCGAATCGGGTCCTGGCGCGGGCGCAAACCCGGCCCGGCCCGGGACCCGGGTCCCGGCTAGTCGTATTCGCTCAACGGCGGGCAGGAGCAGACGAGGTTGCGATCGCCGTAGACGTTGTCGGCGCGGCCCACGGGAACCCAGTACTTGTTGGCGCGCAGGCTCGCGAGCGGATAGGCGGCAAGCTCGCGTGAATAGGCGTGCTTCCAGTCGTCGGCGGTCGCCACCGCAGCCGTGTGGGGCGCGTGCCGCAGCGGATTGTCCTCGCGATCCATGCGCCCCTCCTCCACCGCGCGAATCTCGGCGCGGATGGCGATCATCGCATCGCAGAAACGGTCGAGCTCGGCCTTCGATTCGCTCTCCGTCGGCTCGACCATCAAAGTGCCGGCGACCGGAAAGGACATCGTCGGCGCATGGAAGCCGTAGTAGATGAGGCGCTTGGCCACATCGTCGACGCTCACGCCGGAGGTCTCCTTCACCCCGCGCAGGTCGACGATGCACTCGTGCGCCACCAGCCCGCCCGGCCCCGAATAGAGCACCGGGAAATGCGGCTCGAGGCGGCGCGCGACGTAGTTGGCGTTGAGGATCGCCACCTCGCTCGCCGCGGTGAGGCCCTCGGAGCCCATCATCTCCATGTACATCCAGGAGATCGGCAGGATGGAGGCGCTGCCGAAGGGCGCCGCGGCGATCGCGCCGATCGCTTCTGCCGATGCTCCGAGGTGGCGATGCCCGGGGAGGAACTTCGCGAGATGGGCGCCCACCGCCACCGGCCCGACGCCCGGCCCGCCGCCGCCGTGCGGAATGCAGA
>JBGOST010000455.1:0-2753 GCA_041476125.1 Usitatibacter sp.
GAAGGCATCGGCATCGACCGGCTCGTAATGCTCTTCACCGACAGCCCCTCGATCCGCGACGTGATCCTGTTCCCGCAGCTCAAGGCCGAAGACGCCTAGCGGCGGAACTCGATCTCGGCCTCGAAGCGGCGGTTGTCGGAGCCGCGCGCGAATTTCCAGCGCATCAGGGTCTCGCTCACGGCGCGGTCGAAGACCCGCATGGGTTGCGCTTCCATGATGCGCACCGCCCTCACGTTGCCCTCGCCGTCGATCTCCAGCTGCGCACGCACGCGCCCTTCCATGACTCCCGCCGTCGCCGCTTCGGCGGGGAATTCGGGGATCACGTGAGAGATCGGAACCACCGGCGGCTCCGCCGCGCCGCGGGGCGTGGCGACCGAAGCCAACATCATCGAAGCAGCCGCCGCAGGTGCTACGGCAGCAGGCGCGGGTGAGGCGGCGACATTGATCGCCGCGGGTTGCGGAATGGGTTGGGGCGTGGCGAGAGCCGACGGTTGCGTAGTCGTCTCTTCCGCGGGAATGTTGCGCGCGGCGATCTGGAAAGCGGGCGCGCCGGGCGCCTGCTGGTCGTAGGCGACCATGCGCACGAGGATGGCCGGCGGATACGAGTAGATCTTGCCCTTGGAGTGCTTGTCGGCGGCGTTGATCGTGCCGGCGAGAAGAGCGCTTCCGCCGACCGCCCCGGCGTACATGAAGGGACCCATGATCGGGATCGTGAGCAGCGGCAGCGCCGCGACCGCGGAGACTCCGGCGCCCACCACCGCGCCGGTGGCGGCAGGCCCGATCACATCACCGGTGGACTCGAGCGACTGGATCGCGACGCGGTAGCCGGGCATGAAGCACAGGATCTCGAGCGGCCTGGAGGAGCGGATCACTTCGGCCACGCCGGGGCTCACGATCTCGCTGCCGCCGCGGTCGTTCTTCACGCCGCAACGCGCGCCGTTCACCGGTCCCGCGGCCGAAACCGTCTCGATCTTCACGAGCTGCAGCGCCTCGGTGTCCTGCACGACGACGTCCTTCTTGGCCGGCTCGCTCGCGCAGCCCACGAGGGCTGCCGCGACGAGCGTCACCGCGCATCCCCATGGCCTCATTGCGCCTCCCGCGATTGAAAACGCCCTGGAATCGGGCTTGTTTGGATCGATTATGCGCTCGCGTCGCGCGGCGCGACAATCGGAGCGCGAGGGCGCCGTGCTATGATTTTCGCGCTCGAAACACGACTTTCGCGGAGGAAATCATGCAATCGGGAAAACGTTTTTACGGAATCGCCGCTGCGGCGATCTTCGCGCTGTCCACGGGCTTCGCGACCGACGCGCTTGCCGCTTGCAAGGAGTGCGGCACCGTCGTCGACATGAAGACGATCAAGAAGGAAGGTGAAGGCAGCGGTGTGGGCGCCGTGCTGGGCGGCGTTGCCGGGGGCGTGCTCGGCCACCAGGTCGGCAGCGGCCGCGGCAAGGACGTCGCCACCGTCGCGGGGGCCGCGGGCGGCGCCTACGTCGGCCACCAGGTCGAGAAGAACCAGAAGTCGACCACCACCTACCAAGTGGTCGTGAAGATGGAAGAAGGCAACACGCGCACCTTCACCTACGCCAATCCGACCAGCTACAGGGTCGGCGACAAGGTGAAGATCGTCGACAAGAAATTAGTTCGGCAGTAGCGCGGTCGCTTCGAGGTCGTGATCGGTCGCGCCGGTCACGACGGCGCGCAACAGGTCGCCGGGTTTCGCGCCTTTCGCTCCCTTCACACGTACCACGCCGTCGATCTCGGGCGCATCGGCGGCGCTGCGCGCCACCGCGACCGGTCCTTCGATCGAATCGACGAGCACCTCGATCGCCCTTCCGACCTTGCGGCGCAGCTTGTCGCGGCTGACCGCGGCCTGCGTTTCCATGAACCGAGCCTTGCGCTCTTCCTTCAGGGCCCCGGGCACCGGATCGGGCAATGCGTTCGCCTTGGCGCCGTCCACCGGCGAATAGGCGAAGCATCCGACGCGATCGAGCTCGGCCTCGCGAAGGAAGCCGAGCAGCTCCTCGAATTCCTGCTCCGTCTCGCCGGGAAAACCGACGATGAATGTCGATCGTACGGTGATGTCGGGGCAGGCCTCGCGCCACGCGCGGATTCTCTCGAGGTTCTTCTCGGACGAGGCGGGGCGCCTCATGAGCTTGAGGATGCGCGGGCTCGCGTGCTGGAACGGCACGTCGAGGTACGGAAGGATCTTTCCCTGCGCCATCAGCGGGATCACTTCGTCGACGTGGGGATATGGATAGACGTAGTGGAGCCGAACCCACACGCCCAGCTCGCCCAGCGCCTGGCAGAGCTCGGTCATGCGCGTGCGCAGCGGCCTGCCGCCCCAGAAACCGGTGCGGTACTTGACGTCCACGCCGTACGCGCTCGTGTCCTGCGAGATCACGAGCAGCTCCTTCACGCCCGCGGCGACGAGGTTCTCGGCTTCCTGCATCACCGCGCCCACGGGGCGGCTCACGAGGTCGCCGCGCATCGACGGAATGATGCAGAAGGTGCACCGGTGGTTGCACCCTTCGGAGATCTTGAGGTAGGCGTAGTGCTTCGGCGTGAGGCGGATGCCCTGCGGCGGCACCAGGTCGGTGAAAGGATCGTGCGGCTTGGGCAGGTGCGCGTGCACCGCGCTCATCACTTCTTCGGTGGCGTGCGGGCCGTTGACGGCGAGCACCCGCGGGTGCGCGTCCTTGACCACGCTGCCCTTGGAGCCCAGGCAGCCTTTGAAGATGACCTTGCCGTTCTCC
>JBGOST010000456.1:0-2753 GCA_041476125.1 Usitatibacter sp.
CACGAAGGCCGAAGAGATCCTCGCCGCGGCTTCCTTTTCCGTGGGCCAGCTCCAGGCCCTCGACGTCTCGGGGCGCGCGCGGACGCTAGGCCTGGCCGCGGCCACCGGCGAGGGCATCATGGTGACCACGTGTCACGGCATTCCGCGCGGCGCGCAGCTCGTGGTGCGATTCGAGGAGCGCACCGCCGGCGCCAGCGTCTCGCTCGGCGACGCGGAGCTCGATGTATGCAAGCTCGGCGCCGACGGCGTGGGCAGCCAGCCGCTGCGGGTGAGCGACGTGCCGCCCAAGGCGGGCGACAAGGTCTACGCGCTGAAGGCCGACGCCACCGGAAAGCTCTCCCTCGCCGAAGGCAGCGTGAAGCAGCTCATCGCTTCCCCGAAGGGCAGCGTGATCGAGATCACCATCCCGATCGCGACCGAGGCGAGCGGCGGCCCGCTCCTCGATGCCGATGGCCGCATGGTCGGGATCACCACGGCGCCGCACGGATACGGCGAGGGCAAGAACGTCGCCCTGCCCACCGCGTGGATCAACGCCGCCCGCGCGCGCGCCGTCGCCCCGCGGCGCTGATCGGCGCCTACTTCGCCGGCGCGCTCCCCACGTGCCGCACCGGCAGCGGAACATTGCAGACGTCGATGTGGCCGGCGGGTTCCTTGTACCAGTCGTCGCGGCGGAAGCGGCGCATCTGCACCAATGCGGCGAAAGTCGCGCTGTCGGTGCGAAGCGCCTCGAGACGCGTGCGTCTTTCGAGGGCCAGGTCGGCGGCGATGCGAACCTGGCGGATCGGCGTGCGTTCCTCGGCGTGCTCGTAGAAACCCAGGGCGCCCGTGCCGCGGCGCAGCGTCGAGAGCAGCTCGATGCCCTGGATCACGCGCCCCACGAGGGTCACGTTGCGATCGAGGAGGCGCGGCGCGTTGCCGATCACCGCGTAAAGCTCGGCCCCGTTCCCCGACTCGACGGAGTTGTCGCGGCCCACGCCCACCATGGCGTAGCAATGGACGAGCCACGTTCGGTTGCTCCTGGGATCGCGCGCCGCCGGAAACCCCGCCGAGAATCCCGTCTGCGGCGCATACGTGTCGCGGTCGGGCATCGCCGTGAACGCCAGCTCGTCGTCGATGGCGCGGGTGAACTCGGGCCCGAGAGTCTTCTTCGCATCTCCGAGGGGGCGCTTGTCCTCCGGATCGGCCCACTGCACGACGTAGTTGTCCTGGGTGCGGACGATGGCGAGCCCGTCGAAGTAGCCGCCGCGCACGAGCCTCTTGATGTTGGCGACGTGATGGGGCGCGAAGTCGGGGGCGAGCTCGATCACCACCCGCCCCGACGCGAGGTCCATGTAGAGCACGCGCTCGGGATCGAGCTCTCGCCAGTCGTCCGCGGGCGATGCCGCGAGGAGCTCGGCAGCGGTCCTGGGCGCGGGGGCCGCCGCCGCGCCCCACGAGAGGATGCAGGCGAGGCCCGCGATGGCCGTTTCCTGTGCGACGTTCATCCCCTACACTTTACGGCATTCGCTCCCCGGGGGTCAGCCATGAATCGCGCCAGGATCCTTCTTGCCGGCATCGCGGTGGCGTTCTCGATGCTCTGCCCCGCCCAGAATTTCCGCTGGGCGTCACAGGGGGATGCTTCCTCGCTCGATCCCCACGCGCAGAACGAGAACGTGACGAACCAGATCAACGCCCTCGTCTACGAGTCGCTGCTGCAGTACGACAAGGAGATGCGGCTCGTTGCGTGGCTCGCGGCCTCGTGGGAGAATCCGGATGCGAAGACGTGGATCTTCCACCTGCGGCGCGACGTGAAGTTCCACGACGGGACGCCGCTCACCGCCGACGACGTGGTGTTCTCCTTCGAGCGCGCGAAGCAGACCTCGGCCTCGTTCAAGCTCTACGCGAACGAAGCGGGCATCGCGCGCAGGATCGACGAGCACACCGTCGAGTTCACCACCGCCGCACCCAACCCGGTGGAGACGAGCCACGTCGCGACCATCTAACATCATGAGCCGCAAGTGGTGCGAGAAGAACAACGCGACGCGTCCCCAGGACATCCGCGACAAGGACGAGCCCTACGCGGCGCGCTACGCGATGGGCACGGGGCCCTTCCGCCTGGTGAGCCGCGAGCCCGGGGTGAAGACCACCTTCCGCAAGAATCCCGACTGGTGGGGCATCAAGGACGGGCGCTACGAGAGCAACGTCGAGACGGTCGAATACCGGCAGGTGGCCAACGCCGCCACGCGGATGGCCGCCTTGCGCTCGGGTGAGCTCGACTTCGTGCTCGATCCGCCGGTGCAGGACATCGCGAAGCTCAAGGAAGACCGCGCGCTCAAGGTCTGGGAAGGCTTCGAGTCGCGCGTGATCTTCCTCGGCTTCGACCAGGCGCGCGACGAGCTCCTCTACTCGAACGTGAAGGGGAAGAACCCGTTCAAGGACCGTCGCGTGCGCATGGCGCTCTACCGCGCGATCGACATCGAGGCGATCCGCACCTCGGTAATGCGCGGGCTGTCGGTCCCCACGGGCATCGCGCTGCCCGATCCCAGGGGGGCGGGACTGCCGGCATCGATGGAAAAGCGGCCCGCCTACGATCCGGTCGCCGCGCGCAGGCTCCTCGCGGAAGCGGGCTATCCCGCCGGCTTCGGCTTCACGCTCACCTGCCCCAACAACCGCTACATCAACGACGAGAAGATCTGCACCGCGCTCGCCGCAATGTGGGCGCGCGTGGGCCTCGAGGTCAAGGTCGACGCCATGCCGCGCGCGCTCTTCTTTCC
>JBGOST010000457.1:0-2750 GCA_041476125.1 Usitatibacter sp.
CCACATGATCGGGTTGCGACGCAAGCGCCCGATCGAGCGCCTGCTGCGCTTCGTCGAGGCGCCGCGCATCGAGCAAAGCCTGGGCGAGATCGACGTGCCGCCCGGCATCTTGCGGCGAGGCGGAAGCCGCGGCTGCGAGATGCTCGATCGCTTCGGCGACGCGTCCCGTGCGGTACAGACTCATTCCCAGGGCGTGACGCGCCGGCAGGAACGCGGGCCTGAGCGAGACGGCGCGCTCGAACTGCGGCAAAGCGGCCGCCGCGTTGCCGAGGAGCTCGAACGCCATGCCGAGCTCGAAGGCGGCGGCATAGTCGCTTGGGTCGAAAGTGGCGGCGCGCGCAAGCGATGCGCGCGACTCGTCGTGGCGCCCGAGCATGCGTAGCGCCAGTCCCGCGGCGAGGTGTCCGCGCGCCGAGGACGGCGCGCTGTCCACGATGCGGTTCGCCGCGGCGAGCGCGCCCGCGGCATCTCCCGCCTGCAGCGAGCGAAGGGCCGCGGCGATCGCCTGGGGCTCGTTCATGGCAGCGGAGGAATCGTCTCTTCGAGGCGGGAGCGCTTGCGCGCTGCCGAGCGCAGGTAGAGCGTCCAACTCGCGAGCCCGCACGCGAGCATCACGAACATCCCGGCCGCGAGCCACGCGGTGTCGCGCGACAGCGCGGGGGAAATGATGCCGGCGGTGAGCGTGTTCACCATTCCCGAAACGAATCCCTGCAGGGACGCCGCCATGCCGCGGCGCGTGGGAAACAGGTCGAGGGTGAGGAGCGTGATCGACGGCATCGCCATCGCGAAGCCGATGCCGTAGACCATGATCGGGATCACCGCCCACGGAATGGACGGCGGGACCGCGAGCGCATAGGCGAGGTTGCAGAGCGAGGCGATTCCCATGAAGAAGTAGGCGCGCTTGATCGTTTGCGCCGGCGTGTGGCGGCCCGCGGAGCGCCCCGAGATCTGCGCGCCGATCATGATGCCGACGATCGAAGGCAGGAAGAGCCACGCGTACTGCTGCGGCCCCAGGTGGAGGTGCTCGCCGAGGAACACCGGCGCGGAGACGATATAGAGGAAGAAGGCGTTGAAATTGAATCCCACGGCGAGCGACAGCAGCAGGAAGCGCGGGTTCATCCCGACCTCCTCGTAGCCCTTCATCAGCGGGACCAGGTGGAACGGATGGCGTCCGGTCGCGGCGAGCGTCTCCGGGAGGAAGCGCCATCCGACGACGACGAGGAGCGATCCGACCGCGGCGAGGAACCAGAAGATCGAGCGCCACCCGAGCCCGGTGAAGAGCCACCCGCCGATCACCGGAGCGATCGCGGGGGCGAGTCCGAAGAAGAGCGTGACGAGCGACATGAGGCGCTGCGCGTCCTCGGGCCCGAAGAGGTCGCGGATCATCGCGCGACCCACGACCATCCCCGCGCCCACCGAAAGTCCCTGCAGCACGCGCCACAGGATGAGCGAATGCACGTTCCCCGAAAGCGCCGCGCCCACCGAGGCGATGCTGTAGACCACGAGCGCCACGAGGATCACGGGGCGCCGGCCGAAGCTGTCGGAGAGCGCGCCGTGGAAGAGGAACATCAGCCCGAAGGCGAAGAGATACGCCGAGAGCGTTTGCTGGATTTCCAGCGGTGTGGCGGCAAGAGAGGCCTGGATCCCGGCGAATGCCGGCAGGTAAGCGTCGATCGAAAAGGGCCCGAGGGTGGCGAGCGCCGCGAGAAGCGCGGCGAAGCTCCAGCGAAAACGCCGGCTTTTGAGGTCCATGGGCGCAATTCTACGGTTCCCGGCGGGCGACCCTACTCGCCCGGGTGGGGCTCGCCCCACAGCGGTCTCCTACAATTGATATTGGCCCATACTCCTTTTTCATCTCGTGAGCGAAGGCATCGGTGACTAACTCGCTGGACGTCGCATCCCAGATTCGGGATCGCTTGATCAAGGACCTGAAGGAAGACAACTTCGTGCTCTTCTTTCAATCGATCGTCCCGGTCGAGCCCGCGGCGGGGGAGCGGCTCTATCGCGAGATCCTGGTGCGGTTCAAGGAGGAAGAGCAGGACCTGATGCCGCCGGGGATGTTCCTTCCGATCATCGAGGAGCATGGGTTGACCTCGCTGCTGGATCGCTGGGTCGTCGCGCAAGTATTGAAGTGGACCCGCGACAGGCAGGCAGCGCTCGCCGCGCGTTGCAGCGTCAATTTATCCAACGACACCATTCGCCGCGATCAGTCCTTCGTCGATTTCGTCCTTCAAGGCGTCCAGAGGACGGCGGTCGCCCCGGACTCGCTCTCGTTCGAGATTCCGCAAGTGGAGGCTCTCGCCGGCCGCCAGTCCCTCGCAAGGCTGATTCCACCGCTTCGCGCCGCGGGGTGCACCTTCACGATCAGCGGCTTCACGGGTGAGGCGCCCGTCTTCGAGCTGGCAACCTCGCTGGGGATCAGTTTCCTGAAGATCGACGGCTCCCTCATCGCCCGCATAGCCCGGGATGCGGAAGCCAGGGCACGGGTCGTTGCGATTCGCGAGCGCGGCCGCAAGCTCGGCATGCGCACGATCGGAATGCAAGTCGAGAGCACCGAGACGCTCGGCGTCTTGCGAAGCCTCCATGTGGATTACGCGCAGGGCTTCGGCATCGAGCTTCCCCGCCCGCTGAGATGAAGGGCTTCGGCCACGTCCTGGGAACGCACTTCGCGGCTCTGCCCCAAGTCCGCGATCGTGCGCGCGACCTTGAGGACGCGATGATGCGCCCGCGCGGATAGTCCAAGCAGCGAC
>JBGOST010000458.1:0-2746 GCA_041476125.1 Usitatibacter sp.
AGCGCCGCGTCGCTCGCCTCCTCCCCGTGGAGTCGCACCCGCTCGTTGTAGCGCAGCAGATGAGGCGACGCATAGCAGCCGACGCGGTAGCCCGATTCGATGAGGATTCGCTCGAGAAACGCGCAGGTCGAGCCCTTGCCGTTGGTGCCCCCGACGGTGATTGCGAGCGGCAGCGCTCCGAGCGCCATGCGCTGCGCCACCTCGCGCACGCGCTCCAGGCCCAGCGCGATCGTCGCGGGATGCTGCGCCGAGATGAAGGCGAGCCAGTCGTCGAGCGAACGGCTCAAGCTTCGGGAACGGGCTCGCGCTTGAGCAGCGTCACGAGCCGCGCGACCTTGTCACGCAGGTGGCGCCGGTCGACGATCATGTCCACCGCACCCGTCTCGAGGAGGAACTCGGATCTCTGGACGCCCTCGGGCAAGGTCTCGCGCACCGTCTGCTCGATGACGCGCGGCCCGGCGAAGCCGATGAGCGCCCCGGGCTCGGCGATCACCACATCGCCGATGAAAGCGAAGCTCGCCGAAACGCCGCCCATGGTGGGATCGGTCAGGATGGAGATGAAAGGCTGGCGCGCCGCGGTGAGCTGGTGCAGCGCGGCAGTCGTCATCGCCATCTGCATGATCGACAGGATACCTTCCTGCATGCGCGCCCCGCCGGTGGCGGTGAAGCACAGGTACGGCAGCCCCTCGTCGCAACAAAGCTGCACCGCGCGCACGAATCGCTCCCCGACCACCGAGCCCATCGAGCCGCCGAGGAAGCCGAACTCGAAGGCCGCGGCCACGACCGGAACCGACTTGACCGATCCCTGCATCACGACGAGCGCGTCGGTCTCCCCCGTTTCCTTCTCCGCTTCCTCGAGGCGCTCGCTGTACTTGCGGCTGTCCTTGAACTTGAGCGGATCCATGGGAACGACTTCGGAGGCGAGCTCCGCGCGGCCGTCCGGGTCGAGGAAAAGGTCGAGTCGCTGGCGCGCCGAGAGCCGGTTGTGGAAGCCGCACTTCGGGCAGACGTGGAGGTTGTTCTCCAGGTCGGTGAAGTACAGCACCGCCTCGCACGAGGGGCACTTGCTCCACAGGCCCTCGGGAACGGCCTTCTTCTGCTGCGCGCCCTCGCGCTTGATCTTCGGCGGCAGGAGCTTGCGAAACCAGCTCATGTCGCGAGCGCTTGCGCGTTGTCCATCGCGTCGCGGAATTCGCGCAGCACGACTCCCGCGCGCGCCGCGGCGTTGTCGGGGGCATCGGCCATCTCCTGCACGATGCGGCTGCCGATGACCACCGCATCGGCCAGGCGCGCCACGCGGCGCGCGGTCGCCGCGTCGCGAATGCCGAAGCCCACGCCCACCGGAACGCAAGTGCGCGCGCGGATGTGCCCGATCATCGTTTCCACCTCGCGCAGGTCGATGTTCGAAGCACCCGTCACGCCCTTCAGCGACACGTAGTAGATGTAGCCCTTCGCCACGCGCGAGACGAGCTCGATGCGCGCATCCGAGGAGGTCGGCGAAAGAAGGAAGATGGGATCGATGCCCGACCCCTCGAGCGCTTCCAGCCACGCCTCGCTTTCCTCCGGCGGATAGTCGACGATCAGCACCCCGTCGACGCCGGCCACGCGCGCCTGCGCGACGAACGCGGCGAGACCCATGCGCTCGATCGGATTGGCGTAGCCCATCAGCACCACGGGCGTTGCCGCATCGGCCTCGCGGAACTGCGCCACCATCGCCAGCACGTCGCGCAGTCCCACGCCGTGCTTCAACGCCCTCTCCGAGGAGCGCTGGATCACCGGGCCGTCGGCCATCGGGTCGGAAAACGGAACTCCGAGCTCGATCACATCCGCCCCGCTCTTCGCGAGCGCGTGCATGACCGGCACGGTCTGTCGCGGGCTCGGGTCTCCCGCAGTGACGAACGGAATGAGCGCCGTGCGCCGTGCGGCGCGCAGCTTCTCGAAGGTGGCGGCGATGCGGCTCAAGGATCGGGCCTAGAGAGCGATCCCCGAGGCCTTGGCCACGATGTGCATGTCCTTGTCGCCGCGCCCCGAGAGGTTCACGAGAAGGATCTTGTCGCGCGCCATCGAAGGGGCGAGCTTCATCGCGTAGGCGAGCGCATGGCTCGATTCGAGCGCCGGGATGATGCCTTCGAGGCGGCAGAGCTTGTGAAACGCGTTGAGCGCCTCCGTGTCGGTCACCGCGACGTATTGCGCGCGCCCGGTGTCCTTGAGCCACGCGTGCTCGGGCCCGACCCCGGGATAGTCGAGGCCCGCGGAGATCGAGTGCGTTTCCTGTATCTGGCCGTTGGCGTCCTGCATCAGGTAGGTGCGGTTGCCGTGGAGCACGCCGGGGCTTCCCGCGCACAGCGATGCCGCGTGCTTGCCGGTCTCCAATCCCAGGCCCCCGGCCTCGACCCCGATCAGCTTCACCTCCTCATGCGGGATATAGGCGAAGAAGATCCCCATCGCATTGGAGCCGCCGCCCACGCACGCGAGCACGGCATCCGGCTGGCGATTCGCCATCGCCGGCATCTGCACCACGCATTCCTTGCCGACCACGGAGTTGAAGTCGCGCACCATCATCGGATACGGGTGCGGCCCGGCGACGGTGCCGATGATGTAGAACGTGTTCTCGACGTTCGTCACCCAGTCGCGCATCGCTTCGTTCAACGCGTCCTTCAGTGTGCGCGAGCCGCTTTCGACCGGGACCACCGTGGCGCCGAGGAGCTTCATGCGGTAGACGTTCTGCGCCTGGCGCGCGACGTCC
>JBGOST010000459.1:0-2737 GCA_041476125.1 Usitatibacter sp.
ATCCGCGATCGCCTTCAGGCGCGCGATGTGAGCGTTGAGATCATCGAGCAGCGATTCGTAGAGGGCCTTCTCGCGGGCGAGCGCGCGCTCGCCCGCGGCGAGGGCCTTGTCCTCGAAGGCCTTGAGCTCGGGCGTGATGAAGCGCTCGGCGTTCTTCATCATCTGGCGGCGCTTGTATTCGACGGGAACCTTGTCGAGCTGGCCCTGCGTCACCTCGATGAAGAATCCGTGCACGCGGTTGTACTCGACGCGCAGGTTCGCGATGCCCGTGCGGCCGCGCTCGCGCGTCTCCATTTCGAGGAGGAAGGCGCCGCAGTCGTTCTGGATCGCGCGCAGCTCGTCGAGCTCGGCATCGAAGGCGTCGGCGATGACGCCGCCCTCGCGCAGCACCGCCGCCGGCTCTTCCTTCAGGGTGGATGCGAGGCGCGCATGCAGGTCGCCGGCGGGCGCGAGCGCGCGTGCGCGTTCCTCGAGCCCCGCCTGCCCGCTCGCGGCGAGCGCCGCGTGGAGCTCGGGGAGGGCGGCGAGCGTGTCGCGAAGGCCGGCGAGGTCGCGGGGGCGCGCGTTGCGCAAGGCCACACGCGCGGTGATGCGCTCGACGTCGGACCACGCCGAGAAGAGCTGCGACAGGCGCGGATGGCGCAGGCGCGACGAAGGATGCACCAGCGCGGCGATGACGGCGTGGCGATGCTTGAGCGGCGTGGTGTCGCGCAATGGATGGTGCAGCCAATGGCGCAGCCGGCGGCTTCCCATCGAGGTCGCGCAACGATCGAGCAACGAGAAGAGCGTGGGCGCCTCGGCGCCGGCGAGGGTCTCGGTGATCTCGAGGTTGCGCCGCGTCGGCGCGTCCATCACCACGAACTCGCTCTCGCGCTCGACCTTGAGCCCCAACACGTGGGGAAGCGTCGATTGCTGCGTGAGCCTGCAATAGCCCAGGAGCGCGCCCGCGGCGGCGATCGCGCGCTCGAGGCCTTCGCATCCGTAGCCCGACAGGTCCACGGTGCCGAATTGCCGCGCGAGGTCGCGCCCGGCCAGGGTCGCGTCGAACTGCCACGCATCAAGACGTTTCATGGCGATCCCGCCACGAACGGGAATCTGCAGGTCGTGGATCGCGAGGATCTCCGCCGGCTGCAGCTGTTCGAGCTTTTCGCCGAGGCGCTCCACCGGCACCTCGGCGATGCGCAGGTCGCCGCTCGCGAGCGAAATCCACGCGAGGCCCGCGGTGTCGCCCGAGACGTGCACCGCCGCGAGCAGGCTGTCGCGCGACGCGGCGAGGAGCGCGGAGTCGGTGAGGGTGCCGGGAGTGACGATGCGCATGACCTTGCGCTCGACCGGGCCCTTGGAAGTCGCCGGGTCGCCCACCTGCTCGCAGATCGCGACCGACTCGCCGAGCTTCACCAGCTTGGCGAGGTATTGCTCGATCGAATGGAACGGCACGCCCGCCATTCGCACCGGCTGCCCCGCCGACTGCCCGCGCGTGGTGAGCGTGATGTCGAGCAGCTTCGCCGCCCGCTCGGCGTCGGCATAGAACATCTCGTAGAAGTCGCCCATCCGGTAGAAAAGCAGCATGTCGGGGTACTCCGCCTTCAAGGCGAGGTACTGCTGCATCATCGGGGTGTGAGGCGAGGGCGCTTCGAGCTTCATCGCCGCCATTGTAGTCGGGCAGCTAGTGCAGCTTCACCTTCGGATCGGTCTGCCGCCGGATCATGCGCGCGAGCGTGTCGAGCGCCATGCGCCAGAAGCCGTGCAGCGCCCAGATGTGCTGGCGGTATAGCGAGACGTAGAAGAACTTCGCGAGCCAGCCCTCGACGCGAAACTTCTCGCTCGAGATGAAGCCCATGAGCTGCCCGACGGTGTCGTACGCCCCGAGCGATACGAGGGAGCCGAAATCGCGGTACCGGTAGGGGGTGGGAGAAGCGCCGCGAAGCTTCCCGGACAAGGTCTTCACGAGATGGCTCGCCTGCTGGCTGGCCGCCTGCGCGCGCGGGGGGACGAGCTTGCCCTCCAGCCAGGGGCACGCGGCGCAGTCGCCGATCGCGAACACGTCGGGATCGCGCGTCGTTTGCAGCGTGGATTTTACGACGAGCTGGTTGAGCCGATTGGACTCGAGGCCGCCGATGTCCTTCAGGACCTCCGCGCAACGGATGCCCGCGGCCCAGACCGCGAAATCGGCCGGCACCTCGCGGCCCGTCGCGGTCTTCACCCGCTCCGCGGTCACCGCGACGACGCGCTCGGCGATCAGCACCTCGACGCCAAGGTCCGCAAGGACCTTCATGGTGCCTTCGGCGACGTGATCGGGGAGCCCCGGGAGGATGCGCGGCCCCGCCTCGACGATCGCGATGCGGATCTGGTGCTCGGGATGGAAATTCTCGAGGCCGTAGGCGGTGAGAACGCGGATCGTGTTGTGCAGCTCGGCGGCGAGCTCCACGCCGGTGGCTCCCGCGCCCACGATGCAGATGTGCAGGACGCGCGCGTCGTTGGCGAAGTTGGCGCGGAAGCACGCGTTCACGAGCCGGCGATGGAAGAGATGCGCCTGCCACGCGTTGTCGATGGTAAAGGCGTTCTCGCGCACGCCGGGCGTGCCGAAGTCGTTCGACTCGCTGCCGATCGCGATCACGAGCGTGTCGTAGGCGATGTGCCGCTCGGGCAGGATCTCCTCGCCGTCGTCGTCCTTCACCGCGCAGACGCCGATCTGGCGCCGCTCGCGGTCGAGGCCCGCGAGGGCGCCTTGCGCGAA
>JBGOST010000460.1:0-2728 GCA_041476125.1 Usitatibacter sp.
ATGTCCCGTGAAGAGGTGAAGCCGGGGCCGGGAGAATTCTACGAGCGCCTCTCCCGCTGTGCGACGAGCTTCTTGCATAGAGGCCGGTACGTGGAGGTTCACCTCTGGAGGGGAACCTACTGCACCCTCGGCGTGGACTACTCCAAGGAGACGAAGGCCTACGCGGTGCAGGAGGCGAGCCAGTTTCTCGAGCGGCTCACGTTCGAGACCTTGACTCCGCCCTCGGTGGACATGCAAGTGCAGCGCGTGCGCAAGGCGCGGGACGATTGCACTGCGTCGGCGAAGGCGGCGGAAGGCGAGAACGCAAAGCGCCATTCCCAGCTGCTCTGCAGCTACGCCATCGCCATCGGCCACACGGTGCTCAAGCAGGCGCCCGCCGAGACGATCGAGCCGATGCTCTCGGCGATGACGGCCCATGCCGACCGAAGCGAGAGATGGGACTTCTACTATCTCGAAGACATCCTCGCGGAGTTGAATACGCAGGGCCAGTCGGACGGTGCGCTCGCGATCACCGCCCACGCCCTTCGGGCGAAGCTTCGCAACGACCTGGGCAAGCCGGAATTCAATCAGGCGAAGCACGAGTCGCTCGAAGCGCTCTTTGCGCTGGCGCCGAAGCTCGCGGCCGACGATCCGCTGCAGCAGCTCGTGAAGGGAGCCTTCCCCGGCTACCTCGACGTGGACGACGCCACGCGCCTGAAGATTCACGAAGTGGCGCGCCTGTGGCACGAAAAGGCCGCCGCGCAAGACCCCGCCTCGGACCTCGCGCTCAAGACTCGTCTCCACCTTTGCAACGGCAGCATGTACGCGCCCGTGCCCGAGTACCGCAAGCAACTCGGCCGCTGCGCCGACGATTTCCTCGCGATCTGGCAGACGCGCGTCGCTTCGGGCCGGGGACTGCGGGCGCTGGGATTGGAGGAAACAACGATGGCCTCCACATTGCCGATGTTCTATTACTCGTACGCCTTCGCGAGCAAGGACTTCCGGGGTGGAGTGGAAGGCATCCGTCGCGTCGACAAGTACGCGCGCACGCGAATCCCTCCAGCCAGCAATCCGTACCTCTACAACGAGATCCGGAAATACGAGGAGATGGTCGGCTCGAAAGCTCCCTAACACGTGCCGCGGCGGATTATTCCACGCGCGTAATTTCGAGCTGTGTTCGCCGTCGAACAGACACGCCGGCGACATGGATCTAGCCTTCGATGCGGACTTCGCGACCGGAGGAATCCATGAATCTCGTAACCCACCCCAAGTCACTGCTCGGCGTCATCGTCATCATCGTCGTGGCGCTCGCGGCATGCGTTCACGAGGCTCCACGATCCACGGACTCGCGCACCGAGGCGGCCCTGATCGCGCAGGGCAAGCAGATATTCCGCTTCGATACCTTCGGCGATGAGACGCTGTGGAGCGACACCCTGCGGCTGCACGAAGTCATTCGCAGCGCGGTCGATCCCAAGACGGCGCTCTCGGTCGGGCTGAAAGTCGATTCGGAAGCGCTTCCCCCCGCGGTCGTCAAGGGGATACAGGACGGCAGCATCAGCCTTACGAGCCCTGCGACGACAGTCGCGCTGATCAAGCTCAACGCGGTCGTGGGCGTGAAAGGGACCGTCGAGAGCATCGGCGGCAAGGACACGCTCACGCGCGTCGGCGTGACCTGCGCGCTGTGCCATTCCACGGTCGACAACTCGTTTTCCGCGGGCATCGGCAAGCGCCTCGACGGATGGGCCAATCGCGACCTCAATCCCGGCGCCATCATCGCGCTCTCGCCGGCGCTTCCCGCGGCGACGAAAACGGTCTACAACTCCTGGGGCAAGGGCAAGTACGACCCGCGCTTCAACCAGGACGGAAAGAACGGCCCGCAGGTCATCCCCCCGGCGTACGGATTGAAGGGCATCCACCGCATCACGTCCACTGGAGACGGCGAAAACCTCGCGTACTGGAACCGCTACGTTGCGGTTACGCAGATGGGCGGGCACGGGACGTTTACCGAGACGCGAACCGGAGTCAAGGTCACCAACGGTACCGATGATCGGGTGAGCAGCAAGCTCGCCGCGCTCCAGGCCTACCAGCTGAGCATCGCCGCACCCGCCGCGCCTGCCGGGAGCTTCGATGTAGCCGCGGCGGCGCGGGGCGAGACGCTCTTCAACGGGATCGGCAACTGCGTGTCGTGCCACGGCGGCCTCGAATTCACCGATGCGAACGCGCGCCTGCATTCGGCGGTCGATGAGGTGAGCGAGCCCGAGCCCAAAGGGGCCCCGAGCTATGCGTCCCGTAGCGCCACCAAGCAATACCGCGCGGCGCCGTTGCGAGGGCTATGGCAACACGCGCCTTATTTCCACAACGGCTCCGCGGCGACCCTCAAGGACGTCGTGGCGACGTACAACGCGCGCAAGTTCCTCGGGCTGAACTCCGGGCAGGTGAACGACTTGGCCGAATACCTGAAGTCCCTCTGATCGTTGAACGCCGAGGGCCTGCCCCTCGGCGTGGCAGCTGCTTTCGCGTAACCTGTTCGGGTCCATTCCCTGTGGGCCCGATTTTGAGTTGCCGCAAACTTCGATTCTTCGCTTTCGCCCTCGCGATTGCTTGCGGCGCGCCTTCCCAGCCGGCCTTTGCGGAGGAAAGCGCCCATTTCGAATCGCATCTGGCCCAAGGCGTGGCCGAGCGCCGCGCGGGCAACTTGAACCGCGCGATCGACATCCTCTCAACGCTGCGCGAGCGTGCCGAGGATCCC
>JBGOST010000461.1:0-2726 GCA_041476125.1 Usitatibacter sp.
ACCCCCATTTCCGTTGACGGAGTCAACTCCGCGGAAATGGGGGTCTGTCCCCGGTTTTCTATTGGAGTCTGACCCTCTTATTGCCGCCGATAGAGGATGAAGAGCTCGGTGCGGTCGCCGGGGCGCGAGCCGCGCCACAGCTCGACCCATCCGGGCTCGGGCGCGGGAATGATCGACGACGAGGCCTGCAACAGGAGAGCGTTGCAGCGCGCGGCCGCGGGGTACTCGGCGTGAATCGTGGTGATGCCGGCGAAGTAGTCGAGCAGCGCGCGCTGGGCGTCGCCCAGGTTCTTGCGCGCGATGCAGCGGAAGTCCGGCGGTAGCGTGCCCACGATGCGGGAGGCGACCGCACGATAGCTGCGCGCCTGGTCGATCAAGGGAAGGCCGAGCGTCATCGCCAGCATCCACACCATGGTGATCCCGGCGGCCCAGTTCACCAGCGCGCGGCGCGTGGAGCGCAGCGACCTCGCGACGACGGCGAGCCAGATCAAGGTGAGCAGCGCGGCGAGCGCGCAGCCGATGTAGCTGAACTTGTAGCGATAGTCCGGGACCTCGCGCGCGAGCCACGCCGCCGCCACTTCGGGGTTGCCCGTCATGGCCGCGACCCAGCCGATCCAGAGGATCGCGGCGAAGAGGAAGAAGGTGGTCATGCCGAACCAGTCGAGCGCGCTCGCCGCCCCCCGCGGCAAGGTGTCGAGCTCGGCCACGCCCAGGATCGTGAGCGGCAGGAGCATCGCCATCGCGTTCGCGTCGCGCGCCTCGCCCATTATGGAAGCCACCAGGAAGAAGGCGACGAACGCGACGAGGGGCAGCATCAGGTCGCGCCGTGCGAGGAGCGTGCGGCGCGCTCGCCACAGCGTCCACGCGGCGAGCGGCCATGCGGGCCATGCGTACCAGGGCAGGATGCGCGCGAAATAGACGAGCTCGATCGCCTCGTCCTGGTTGAAGGGGTCGCTCCAGCGCGAAGCGGCGGCGCTGTCGAGCCAGATCTGGAACCACGTCGGCGCGTAGCTCGTCACCGCGAGCGCCCACACGCCCACCAGGGGCAGCGCGGTGAGCATCGCGATGGCGACTGTCAGGGCATAGCCGCGGGTGCGCCAGGCGGCGCCCACGGCGGGCAGCAGCAACAACAGTCCGAGCAGCATTCCCACGGGCAGGAAGCCGTTGCCGAGGAACGCCGCGGCGATCCCCGCGCCGGTGATGAGGCCGCCACGCTTGGGCGCCCGGGCGGCGAGCGCGATCCCGTACAAGCCCAAGGCAACGCCGGCGAGGCCCGCCAGCGCCGTCGACATCTCGTGGGCGCGAATGAGGAGCCCGAGGCAGCCGATGAAGAGCAGCACGCCCAGGCGCACCGCGCGCTCGCCGATCAGCTCCAGGCAGGTGAGCGAGAGCAGCGCGAGGGTGCTCGCCATGAAGAAGCCGGAGGCGAGGCGCGCCGCGTCGTGGACCGGCAGGATCGCGCCGAAGGCCTTGGCGAATCCCGCCGCGACCCAGATGAACAGCGGCGCCTTGTCGAAGAACGGCTCGCCGGCGATGTGGAACGTGAGCCAGTCGCCGCTGCGCAGCATCTCGGTGACCACGCCGAACACGACCGCCTCGTCGTACTTCCACGGGTCGTGCCCCACGAGGCCCGGCAGCAGCCACGCAAGGCACACCAGCAGGAAAAGCGCGGTCTTGAGGGGGGTGCGCGTCCCGTCGAACGCGATGCGGCCGCGCAGTGGATCTTCGACGGCGTTCATCCGGTCATTGAAACAGAAAACCGGGGACAGACCACTTGTTCCGCGCGACGGGACAAGTGGTCTGTCCCCAGCAAAAAAGGCAGCCTGCGGGCTGCCTTTTCGCGGGACATGCGCGAAGTTACTCGGCGGCCTTGGCCGTGCCCTTGCGAGCGTAGCGCTTCTTGAACTTGTCGACGCGACCGGCGGTGTCCACGATTTTCTGCTTTCCCGTGTAGAACGGGTGCGACTCGGCGGAGATCTCGATCTTGTAGACCGGATACTCCTTGCCGTCCTTCCACTTGATGACTTCGTTGGTCGCAACCGTCGAGCGGGTCACGAATCCGAAATCGCAGCTGGTGTCCAGGAACACGACTTCGCGGTAATTGGGATGGATGCCGTCTTTCATGATCTTCGCCTTGTGGGTGGGCACGAACTCCGGGCGCGGCCCAGAAACCGAGATTATCCCGGAAAACATGAATCAAAGCAAGGGGTTGTTGACAACCCTTGTGTAGGGCCAGGGCCTTGAGCGGACAGGCTTTTTTGGCTGCTACTGCTTTTTCATGGAATTGAAGAACTCGTCGTTGTTCTTGGTGGCACGAAGCTTGTCCAGGAGGAATTCCGTGGCCTCGAGCTCGTCCATGCCGAACAGCAGCTTCCTGAGAATCCAGACCTTGGGAAGGATCTCCGGCGGGATCAGGAGTTCCTCGCGGCGCGTGCCGGATCGGTTCACGTTGAGCGACGGATAGATCCGTTTCTCGGCCATGCGGCGGTCGAGGTGGATTTCCATGTTGCCCGTGCCCTTGAATTCCTCGAAAATGACCTCGTCCATGCGGCTGCCGGTCTCAATCAAGGCGGTGGCGATGATGGTGAGGCTGCCGCCTTCCTCGATGTTCCGGGCCGCGCCGAAAAAGCGTTTGGGCCGCTGCAGGGCGTTGGCATCCAGCCCGCCGGAGAGGATCTTGCCGCTGGCCGGCACCACCGTGTTGTAGGCCCGGGCCAGCCGGGTGA
>JBGOST010000462.1:0-2722 GCA_041476125.1 Usitatibacter sp.
CGCGCCGATCGCCGAGACGCGCACGGCGTAAGTGCGGGTGACGGGATCCGCGCCGCCGGCGATCTCGCGGATACGGCCGGGGAAGATCTTCGCGGGTTCGGCCCAGAGCGAGATGCCCACGTCCTGTCCCACCTTGAAGCGCGCGAGCTGGCCTTCGGGAGCGTTCACGACGACTTCCTTCTCGCCGGCGTGCGCGAGCCTGAGCACGGCCTGGCCCGCCGCCAGGACTTGCCCCGGCTCCGCGGCCACCGAGATCACCACCCCGTCGGCATCGGCGACGAGCGTGGTGTACGCGGCCTGGTTGGACGAGATCGCCGCTTGCGAGCGCGCCTGGTCGGCTCGCGCCCGGGCCGCGTTGAACGCGTTCTGCTTCACGTCGAAGGCCGACTGGCTGATGAACTTCTTCGCGAGGAGGTCGGCGTGGCGATCGAGCTCGGATTTCGCGAGCGCGAAGTCGCCTTCGGCCGAAGCGAGCTGGGCGGCGGTGCCCTGCACGGCGAGCCTCGCATCTTCAGGGTCGAGGCGGGCCAGCACCTGGCCCTTGGTGACCCGCGCGCCCGCGTCGACGGGGCGTGCCACGAGCTTGCCTCCGACGCGAAAGCCGACATCGGTCTCGTAGCGCGCGCGGACCTCGCCGGAATAGATGTCGCGGCTCGCGACCGCGCCGGGTGTCACGCGTTGCGTGAGGACCGGGCGCACCGGATCCGGCTCGGTCTTCGCCGGGCCGCACGCGGCGAGCACGACGGCGGCGAGCGCGAGGAGAAGGGAAGGGGTCTTCATCGCTTCTTTCCTTTCACGGCCTTGATCGATCCCGTCCACAGCGCGCGCAACGCGTTCTCGATCTCACGCTCGTAGTCGCGCTTGAGCATGCGCAGCTGCGGGCGCTCCAACGCCTTGCCGAAGCGCTCGTTGGGATGCAGGAGCTGCCACAGCCCGACGATGAGGCCGTAGCTGTGCAACAGGATGACCACGCCGCCGCCCGGGCCGAGCCCCGAGAAATGGCGCTCGAGCGCGGCGCCGGCGCCGGCGAGGATCTGCGCCACGCGCGCCTTGAACTCGAGGGCCGCGTCGATGGGGATCTCGCGGTCCATCATCCCGAAGCAGCGGCTGGTGAGCGGCAGGTAGCCCGGCTGGCGGATGAGGTGGTCGCGGGTCACGGGAAAGATGTCGTCGAAATCGAGCGGCCCCGGCCCCGCGAGCTTCTTCATGAGCTCCGAGAAGAAGAGCGCGACGTGCCGCTCATGGAGTGCCAGCAGCATCTCTTCCTTGCTGGGGAAATAGAGATACACCGTGCCCTTGGCGAGACCCGCCGCCTCGGCCACCTCGGACACGCTCGGCATGCGGTCGGGATGCCGCACGTAGAGGCTCTCGACGGCGTCGAGGATCACCTGGCGGCGCTCCGCCTTGTCGGCGACGGCGATCGCGCGTTGCTTGACGGCCACAAATGACTCCCGGTCAGTTAAGCGCGCAGCTTAAATGACCGAAAGTCAGTTGTCAAATCGCCGTCAGCCGAAGCGCACGTACTTGAAGTCCACGGGCTGGCCGTCGATGCCGGTCGCGGGAGGCGCGATCCATCCGGCGAAGCGCCCCGGCTCCACGACGCGGCCCATGAGGGAAGCGACGAATGCGCGATCGGCCTCGCTCGGCAGCCACTCCCGCGCGCGCGCTTCCCACTCTTCGCGTGCGAGCACCTCGCCTTCGGGGGAAACGCTCACGCTGGAGAGCGTGCCGATGCGGCGGTTGAAGGCCTTGTGCGGCAGCATGAGCCGCGATGCGACCCCGGTCTTCTCGATGCGCCGGTTCCAACGCTCCACGCCGCTCAGGGAATCGCGCACGAAGTCGTCGCGCAGCACCTCGTTCAGGGCGTTGAGCATCGGCACGCGGCGCGGCGCGAGGCGCCCCTCCTTCACCTCCAGGATCTCGTAGGTTTCGCCGTGCAGGCGGTGATCGCCTTCGCGCTTCGCCTCGTCGAAGCGGCCCTTCAAGCCCGAGCCGTAGAAGGTCGCCGCGTTGCTCGACTCGTCGGCCCCGAAGAGGTCGAGCGTCACGCTGTAGTGGAAATTCAAATACCGCTGCACCGTGGCGAGGTCGATCACGCCCGCGGCGCGAATCCGCGCGGGGTCTTCGGTGCCGAGCTCGTTCATCACCTCGCAGGTGCGCTGGATCACGCGCGAGACGCCCGCATCGCCCACGAACATGTGGTGCGCCTCCTCCGTGAGCATGAAGCGCGTGGTGCGCGCGAGGGGGTCGAAGCCCGATTCGGCGAGTGCTTTCAGCTGGAACTTGCCGTCGCGGTCGGTGAAGTGCGTGAACATGAAGAACGCGAGCCAGTCCGGGGTGCGCTCGTTGAAGGCGCCGAGGATGCGCGGATTGTCCGCATCTCCCGAGCGGCGCTGCAGCAGCGCCTCGGCCTCCTCGCGCCCGTCGCGGCCGAAGTGGCGGTGCAGGAGATACACCATCGCCCACAGGTGCCGGCCTTCCTCGACGTTGATCTGGAAGAGGTTGCGCAGGTCGTAGAGGCTGGGCGCGGTCAAGCCCAGGTGGCGCTGCTGCTCGACCGAAGCGGGCTCCGTGTCGCCCTGGGTCACGATGATGCGGCGCAGGTTGGCGCGATGCTCGCCGGGGACTTCCTGCCACGCGGCCTCGCCGAGATGATCTCCGAAGTGGATCTTGCGATCGGCGGCCGCGGGCGCGAGGAAGATGCCCCAGCGGTAGTCGGGCA
>JBGOST010000463.1:0-2718 GCA_041476125.1 Usitatibacter sp.
CGGACCGCAAGGCGCGCGCCGCGCTGTTCGGCGCGTTCCTGCGGCGCGCGTTGGGCGATGCGTGGCCCGTTGACGTCGCAGTGGCGGAGGCCGCCGCCGGCCCGGGACCCATGCGCGGCATGCCGGGCGCGCCCATGGGACCTGGGGCGAATCGCATGGGATTCCATCCCGGCATGCCCTATTTCACCCAGCCCGCGCTTTCCTTCCTCGCGCAGGTGCGCCTTCACGATGGAACGCTCGTCACCTTCGACTCGCGCCAATCCGCGCAATCGGAGAGCTGGCCGTATCGGTTGCTCGCGAGCCTCGCCGTGCTGCTTGTGGGAGTCCTCGCCGTTTCGCTGCTCGCGGTGCGCTGGGCCACGCGGCCGCTGAACGCGCTCGCCGACGCGGCCGAGGAGCTGGGACGCAACATCGACCGTCCCCCTCTCGCGGAAGCCGGGCCGCTCGAAGTAACGCGCGCCGCGCGCGCCTTCAACACGATGCAGGCACGCCTCGCGCGCTACATCAAGGATCGCACCCGGGTCCTCGCCGCGATGTCGCACGACCTCAAGACGCCGATCACGCGCCTGCGCCTGCGCGCGGACCTGCTCGATGACGCATCCCTGCGGGCGAAATTCACCGGCGACCTCGCGGAGATGGAATCGATGGTCGGCGCGGCGCTGGATTTCCTGCGCGGGCTGGAGAGCGCGGAGCCGGTGAAGCCGATCGACGTGACCGCTCTGCTCGAAAGCCTGCAGGCGGACTGCTCGGAGACCGGCGGCAAGGTGGCGCTCGCGAGCGGGCCCGTCGCGCCCTACCCGGGCCGGCCCCAGGCGCTCAAGCGCTGTCTCTCGAACCTCATCGAAAACGCGATCAAGTATGGGCGCGCCGCGACGGTCAGCGTCGACGATAGCAAAGAGCGCCTCGAGATTCGCATCGGCGACGAAGGCCCCGGCATCCCGGAGGCCGAGCTGGAACGGGTCTTCGATCCCTATTACCGGCTGGAAGGATCGCGCAGCCGGGAAACCGGCGGCACCGGGCTTGGATTGACGATCGCGCGCAGCATTGCGCAGAGCCACGGCGGAGATCTCGTGCTGCGCAACCGGCCTGAAGGTGGACTCGAGGCGAAGCTCACGCTTCCGCGCCGCAGGTGAGCTTACAATTCCCCGCATGACGACAGCGACAGCCGCGCGGGATCCCAGGGTAGAGACGGCCATCTCGCATTGGGCGCCGCGGTTCATCTCGAACGGCGTGCTGCTCGCCGATTTCGAGGAAGTGACTTGCGGCATCGAGCGCTGGGAGGACTGGTGCTCGGCGTGGTCGGCGCGCGCGGCGGTGCACGAGAAGCTCGGGCGCAATGCGCTCGCCGAGGGCCACGGCCTCACCGCGGGCGAGCACCTGAGCCGCGCCGCCGTTTACTACCACTTCGCGAAGTTCCTCTTCGTCCACGACCCCGGCCAGATGCGCGCGGCGCACATGAAGGCGGTCGAGTGCCGCCAGCTTGCGCTGCCGCAGCTGCGCCCGCCCGGCGAGCGCGTCGAGATCCCGTTCGAAGGCGGCCACTTCGCCGGGATTTTGCGCCGCCCCGCGGGCGCCCCGGCGCGCGTGCCGGTCCTCGTGATGATCCCGGGGCTCGACTCGGCCAAGGAGGAGCTCGAGGCCTACGAGCTGCCGTTCCTCGCGCGCGGCATGGCCACGCTGCTGGTCGACGGGCCCGGGCAGGGGGAGGCCGAATACCGCTTTCCGATTCGCGGCGACTACGAGGTCGCGGCCACCGCGATCGTCGATTGGATCCTCGCCCGCCGCGATCTCGATGCGACGCGCATCGGCCTGTGGGGCGTGAGCCTCGGGGGCTATTACGCGCCGCGCGCCGTGGCTTACGAGAAGCGCATCCGCGCCTGTATTTCGCTCGCCGGGCCCTACGACTGGGGCGCGATTTTCGACGCGCTGCCAGGGCTCACGCGCGAAGCGTTTCGCGTGCGAAGCCACGTGCGCACCGAGGAGGAGGCGCGGCGGCATGCGCGCACCTTGACGCTGAAGGATGCGGCGAAGAAGATCGAGTGTCCGCTGTTTCTCGTCGCCGGCAAGCAGGATCGCCTCGTGCCGTGGCAGGATGCCGAACGCATCGCCGCCGAGGTGAGGGGGCCCGTCGAGCTGCTCGTCATCGAAGACGGCAATCACATCGCCAACAACCGGCCTTACCGCTACCGGCTGCGCAGCGCCGACTGGATGGCCGCGCAGCTCGGATTACCCAAAGTCTGAGATCTCTTTTCCACGAGGAGTTCCTACCATGCACAGATTCTCCAGGTATCCATGGCTTGTCGTGTTCCCCGCCCTGCTCGTTGCCGCGGGCCTGGCCATGGCGGAGTGGGTCCCGACGAAGACCATCCACTTGGTATCCGGGGTCTCGCCGGGCAGCGCATCGGACACCATGGCGCGCATCCTCGCAGAAAGGCTGTCGGCGAGCCTGGGCCAGACGGTCATCGTGGAGAACAAGCTCGGTGCCGGCGGGCTCATCGCCGCGCAGGCCGTGGCGCGCGGCGACGCCGACGGCCATGTGATCAGCATCTACACCTCGGCGTATACGGTCGCACCGCTGCTGAACCCGGCGATGCTCAAGACCGACGAGCTAACGCCGGTGGCAGCGATCGCGGTCGTGCCGACGACGCTGGTCGTGCAGCCGGGCAGGTTCAAGACCGTCGCCGATCTGGTGGCCGCCGCCAAGGCGAAGCCGGGGAG
>JBGOST010000464.1:0-2715 GCA_041476125.1 Usitatibacter sp.
CGTAGATGTCGAGCGTCTCGCGCGCGATGCGCTCCTGCTTCTCGGGCTCGACCGCCTCCAGCGTGCGCATGTTGTGCAGCCGGTCGGCGAGCTTGATGAGGATCACGCGAACGTCGCGCGCCATCGCGAGCAGCATCTTGCGGAAATTCTCGGCCTGCGCGTGCTGCAGCGTGGCGAACTCGATGCGGTCGATCTTGGAGACGCCGTCGACCAGCTCCGCCACGGCTTTGCCGAAGCGCTTGGCGATCTCGGTCTTGGTGGTGGGCGTGTCCTCGACCACGTCGTGCAGGAGGGCGGCCATGAGCGCCTGCGCGTCGAGGTGCCATTCGGCGAGGATCTTCGCCACCGCCAGCGGGTGGGTGATGTAGGGCTCGCCACTGTGGCGGTACTGCCCCGAGTGCGCGGCGCGCGCGACCTCGTAGGCCTGCTCGATGTGCTCGATGTCCTTGGGCTTGAGGTAGCCCAGGACCGCCGTCAGCTCATCGGGCCCCGGCCCCGGCAAGGCCGCGCCGGGCGCCTTGACGGTGCTTGCAACGGACTGCATGCCGAGCGCGGCCATGGTTTGATCTGCGCTCGGCGTGGCGTGGGATATCCCGAGGCGTCAAAGCACCGGCGGGGTGGGGACCGGCGGCGCCAGCAGTTCCTTGCCCACTTTTCCCGCGGCGATCTCGCGCAGCGCGATGACCGTGGGCTTGTCCTTGTTGGGCTCCACCAGCGGGGTGGCGCCGAGCGCGATCTGGCGCGCGCGGTTGGTCGCAGCGAGGGTGAGCTCGAAGCGGTTGGAGAAATGCTTGATGCAATCGTCGACGGTGATGCGGGCCATGGTTTCTCTCCATTACTTGAATTCATCGAGCAGGGAAGCGAGGCGAATAGCCTGCTGTGCGCGCGACACGCGTGCCGCCCGCACCACCGCAATCAGGTCCGCCAACGCCGTCTCGAAGCTCTCATTGACAATTATATATTCAAATTCAAGAACATGCGAGATCTCTTCGCGGGCGCTCGCCATGCGCCTCTCGATGGCCTGCGGCGAGTCCTTGCCGCGCGACTCCAGGCGCTTGCGAAGCTCGGCCAAAGAGGGGGGAAGAATGAACAGCCCCACCATGTGGGCAAAGAGCTTGCGCAGCTGCCGGGCGCCCTGGAAGTCGATCTCCAGCAGCACGTCGTGGTCGCCGGAGAGCTCGTTCTCGATCCAGGTCTTGCTCGTGCCGTAGTAGTTGCCGTAGACGTTGGCGTGCTCGAGGAAGTCTCCCGCCGCGATCATTTCCTCGAACTTCTCGCGCGGGACGAAGTGGTACTCGCGCCCGTGGGCTTCCCCCTGCCGCGGCGCGCGCGTCGTGTACGAGATCGACAGGCGGATGTTGGGCTCCTTCTTGAGGAGCGCGCCGACGAGGGTGGTCTTGCCCGCGCCGGAGGGTGCGACGACTACAAAAAGATTACCGCGCATCAGATTTCACCGAAGACCGGGGACAGACCCCGAACCAGGCAAAGGCGAAAACCGGGGTCTGTCCCCATCATTCGATGTTCTGCACCTGCTCGCGCATCTGCTCGATCAGCACCTTCAGCTCCACCGAGATGCGCGTGATCTCGTTGGCCACCGACTTGGACCCGAGGGTGTTGGCCTCGCGGTTGAGCTCCTGGCAGAGGAAATCGAGCCGCTTGCCGCAGGCCCCTCCCTTGTCGAGCACGCGCCGGTACTCGGCCACGTGCGCGATGAGGCGCGAGAGCTCCTCGTCGACGTCGATGCGCGCCGCGTAGAGGACGATCTCCTGGTGGATGCGTTCGTCATCGGGCGAGGCGCCCGCCTCGGCGAGCCTGGCGGCGAGCTTGTCGGCGAAAGCGCGCACCGCGCCGGGCATGAGCGGCTCGGCGTCCTTCACCAGGGAGCTCATGCGGTCGAGGCGCTCGCGCAGGATCGCCTCGAGCTTCGCGCCCTCGCGCTCACGCGTCTGGTTCAGGTCCGCCAGCGCCTTGCCGAGTAGGGCGAGGACGTCCTCCTTCATGCGGTCGGCCGAAAGCGTCTCGTCGGCGAGCACGCCGGGCCAGTGCAGGACTTCCGCGATGGACAGGGGGCGCGCATCGGGAAAGCGCGCCAGGACCTCGCGGGAGGCGGCCTGGAGCGTGGCGAGGGCGGCGGCGTCGGGCAGGAGGTTGCGCCGGCCGCTGTCCACGGGCGTGAAGGTGACGCGGCAATCGACCTTGCCGCGGGTGAGGCGAGCGGCGATCGCCTCGCGCATCGCGGGCTCCAGCGGCCTCAGTTCCTCGGGGATGCGCGCCTGGAACTCGAGGTAGCGGTGATTCACGGTCTTCAGCTCCACCGCGAGGCTTCCCTGGGCGCTTTCGCGTGCGGCGGCGGCGAAGCCGGTCATGCTGGCGATCATCTAAATGGACCCGTGTGTGGCGACCATGCGGATTTATCGCCTTTACAAGGCGCGGGGGAGTGCCGACAATTGACGCGAATTATATCGGAACCTCCCCGCTCCAATGCCCCAGCAGGCGAATCAGCCGCTACCGGCCGGCTACGTGCTGAACGGTTATCGCATCGAAAAGCCCCTGTCGTCGGGCGGGTTCAGCATCGTCTACCTCGCGCGCGACGACAAGGACACGCCGTACGCGATCAAGGAGTACCTGCCCTCGTCGCTGCCGCTGCGAACCGAGGGCGTGGAAGTGAAGGTCGTCGACGACGCCAACCTCGCGATCTTCCGTCACGGCCTGAAG
>JBGOST010000465.1:0-2705 GCA_041476125.1 Usitatibacter sp.
CACGGCAACGTGCGCGGGATGCGCTGCATCCGCATGGCGCTGGGTGAACCCGACGAATCGGGCCGTCGCCGCCCGGTGCCGGTCGAAGGCAGCGAATTCGAGTTCGAGACCGACCTCGTGGTGTTCGCGATCGGCACGAACGCGAACCCGATCATCGGCCAGACCTCGAAGCTTAAGCTCGACAAGCGCGGCTACATCGAGGCCGACACGGACCTCGCGACCTCCATGGCGGGCGTGTTCGCCGGTGGCGACATCGTCACCGGTGCAGCCACGGTGATCGAGGCGATGGGCGCCGGACGCAAGGCCGCGCGCGGCATGAAGGCGTATCTCGGCATCCGCGATGGCCGAGGGGGCGCGCCCGGAGAGACGCTTTTCGGCATCGACTCGAGGGAGCGCAATTTCGCGCGCGTGCGCGCCGCGTAAGTGAAAGCCATGGACACCACGACCGGATTTGCCACCAGCACCACCACGAAGAAAAAGGTGACCGCCCTTGCCGAGCACATCGTCGAGGTGATCAGCGACTCGGGCGAGGGCGCGCAGCGTTGCGGGCAATCCTTCGGCTCGATCGCGGCGCGCATGGGCCACGGCATCTGGACCGTGGAGATCATTCCCGCGGAGATCCGGCCGCCGGCGCGCAGCGTGGCGGGCGCCAGCGGCAACCGCATCCGCGTGAGCGAGCGGCGAATCACCAACGGCGGCGACTACACCGACCTCGTCATCGCGTTCAACGAGCAGGTGCTGCTGGGGCGCGTTCGCGCCGGAGAGCTCAAGCCCGGCTGCACCATCCTCCTCGAGGACATGTGGCGCCGGCATTCGGATCCGGCGATCGCGAAGTCCTATGCCGAGGTGCATCGCGAGCTCGTCGCGGCGGGCTACCGCGTCCACGAGATTCCGATGCAGCAGGAGTGCGTTGCCCTGGTTGGAGACGCCGCGCGCGGCAAGAACATGTTCGCGCTCGGGATGCTCTGCAACCTCTACAGCTTCGAGCTGCAGCTCGCGCGCGAGCAGATCGCGCTCACGTTCGGAAAGAAGGACCGCAAGGTCATCGACGCGAACATCAAGCTGCTCGATGCCGGTTTCGAATGGGCTGAACGCAATCTCGACTTCAAGTACCGGATCGCGGCCTCCCGCTCGACCGAGCCGCAAGTCGTGATCAACGGCAACACCGCGCTGGCGCTCGGCATCGTCGCCTCGGGCATGGAAATCTGCGCGATGTACCCGATCACGCCCGCCACCTCGGCGTCGCACTACCTGAGCGACATCTTCGAGAAGGTGGGCGGCGTGGTCCACCAGGCCGAGGACGAGATCGCGGCATGCACCTTCGCGATCGGCGCTTCCTACGCCGGGAAATGCGCGGTCACCATCACGTCGGGGCCGGGCTACTCGCTCAAGCAGGAAGCGATCGGGCTCGCGGTGATGGGCGAGATCCCGCTGGTCGTGGTCAACGTCCAGCGCGGGGGCCCCAGCACGGGCCTGCCGACGAAGGCCGAGCAGGGCGATCTCATGGCCGCGATCTTCGGCAGCCATGGCGATGCGCCGAAGGTCGTCATGGCGGCGAGCACCATCGAGGATTGCTTCTATTCGGTCATCACCGCGCGCAAGATCGCCGAGACGTTCAACATGGTCGTGGTCGTATTGACGGACGCGAACCTCGCCACGTCGCAGCAGCCTTTCCCGCGGCCGAAATTCACTCCCTCGTGGCTTGCGCCGCCCATCGACCAGAACGCGGTGCCCGAAGGGCTTCGCCCTTACGATTGGGAGGCGGCCACGGGCCTCGCGCGCCGCTTCGTTCCCGGCCAGCCGAACGGCATGCACACCCTGACCGGCCTCGCCCACGACCGCGAGAGCCACGTCGCCTACGATTCCGAGAACAACGAGGAAGGCATCCACTTCCGCAGCTTGAAGCTCGCCGCGCTCCAGAGATCGCTCAGGACACCACCCATCTTCGGCGACCCGAAGGGCGACCTTCTCGTCGTCGGGTGGGGAAGCACCAAGGGCGCGATCGAGGAGGCCGTCGAATCCTTGCGAGCCGAAGGCCGCAAGGTGTCTTCCCTGCACCTGCGCTTCATCCAGCCCCTGCCGTCGGGCCTGAAGGACCTGATGCGCGGATTCCGCGACGTGATGACCATCGAGGGCAACTGGTGCGACCGGCCGGGTGACGAGCTGATCGATTCGGACAACCGCCGTTATTCCGCGCTCGCGCTGCTGTTGCGCGCGCGCACTCTCGTCGATGTGGATTGCTGGAGCGAAGTGCGCGGGCAGCCGATCAAGCCTTCGACGATCCGCGGCGTGCTGCTCGACAAGCTCGCGCGGCGGGCCGGGGAGAAGAAATCATGACAACCTTCACGCCGGAGTGCCTGCGGCAGATGTGCGACGAGCGCTTCGAGCTCGAGGATTACCAGGGTGGGGTGCCGCGCTGGTGCACCGGATGCGGGGACAATGCGATCCTCGCGGCCGTGCAGCGATTGTGCCGCGACGAAGGGCTGCGGCCGGAGAAGACGGTGTTCGTCTCGGGCATCGGCTGCTCGAGCCGCTTCCCGCACTACCTCAAGACCTACGGCTTCCACGGGCTCCATGGCCGTGCGTTGCCGGTAGCCACCGGCGTCAAGCTCACCCGGCCCGATCTCCCGGTCTTTGTCGTGATGGGCGATGGCGACTGCACCTCGATCGGCGCGGCGCACTGGGTGCACGCAATGCGCTACAAC
>JBGOST010000466.1:0-2704 GCA_041476125.1 Usitatibacter sp.
CGCTCAGCGAATATTCGGTGCCGACCTACCAGGGCATGGGGGACGTTCCGCGCGCCGGCAACGATTCCGGCGGCGGCCAGCTCGGCAACGCCATCCACTGCAAGCCCCACGGCGCCAACGATTGGCTGTACGTCGTGGTTCAGGAAGCGGTCTGGTTAGGGCTCGCCAACCGCATCGGGCCTGACGTCGGCGTACCGGATCTCGCCAACGATCCGCGCGTGGCCACGATCGCCGAGCGGCGCAAGAACCAGCAGCTCGTGTGGACCCTTATCAACAAGTTCGCCGAGAAATACACCAAGCGCGAGCTCATGGCGATCCTGAATCCCCTCGACGTGCCGTGCGGGCCGATCATGTCGACCCAGGACCTCGCGACCGACGATCACATCAGGGGACGCGAGATGTGGGTCGAGCTCGACCATCCGCAGCGCGGCAAGTGGTTCAACGTCGGCATGCCCATCAAGCTCTCGGCCTCGCCGGCGAAGATCGAGCGCAGCCCGCTGCTGGGCGAGCACACCGACGAAGTTCTGAAGGAAGTCCTCGGCTACGACGACGCGAAAGTCGCCGCGCTGCGTGGCGCCGGCGCCTTTTCCGCCCCTCCGAAGAAGGCCGCCTAGGAGTTACTCGGACAAACTGCTTTGAATCCGCAGATAAACGCGGATGTTTTTTCTAAACGTATCTTTAATCCTTTAGCAAAAGTATCTGCGTTCATCTGCGTTTATCTGCGGATCCAAAGCCGTAATTCTCTAGAGCGAAAAATGAAAATAGCGATCATCGGACAACAGGATTTTGGAAAGGCCGTTCTGGAGGCGTTTCTGGCGCGCGGCGACACGGTGGCCGGTGTGTTCTGCGCGCCGGAGAAGGAGGGCGGCAAGCCCGACCCGCTGAAAGTGGCCGCGCAGGAGAGGGGACTGAAGGTGTTCCAGTTCGCCTCGCTCAAGAACGCCGATGCGGCGGCGGCGATGAAGGACCTGGCGGCCGACATCGGCATCATGGCCTTCGTGCTGCAGTTCGCGCCACAGGAATTCGTGAAGATTCCCCGGCACGGCACGATCCAGTACCACCCCTCGCTGCTGCCGAAATGCCGCGGGCCGTCTTCGATCAACTGGCCGCTCATCAAGGGCGAGACGAAGACCGGGCTCACGATCTTCCGTCCCACCGACGGGCTCGACGAGGGCCCGGTGATCCTGCAGAAGGAGACGCCGGTTTCCGAGAACGACACTCTCGGCACCGTGTACTTCGATCGCCTTTTTCCGATGGGCGTGCAGGCGATGCTCGAGGCCGCCGACCTGGTGGTCGCGGGCAAGCACAAGGAAACGATGCAGGACGAGTCGAAGGCCTCGTACGAAGGCTGGTGCCGCGCCAACGAGGCGAAGATCCATTGGCACAACCACGTCGACTACATCCACAACACCATTCGCGGATGCGACCCGGCGCCGGGAGCGTGGACCACGATCGGCGGCAAGAAGCTGCAGCTCTTCGGGTCGAAGAAACACCTCGTGCGCACTTTCGGCGCGGTGAAGGGCAAGATCGGCGAGATTACCGACATCGGACCGGAATCGATCCGCATCACCGCGCAGGGCGGGCAGATCGAGATCTCCAAGGTGAAACCCGAGGAAGGCAAGAAGGTCGCCGCCGCCGAGTGGGCGAAGGCCGCCGGCGTGGGGCCGGGCACCATCCTCGGGGGCTGACCCCGTGCGTCGATCCGGTGGTGCAGCTGCTCGGCGGATGACGACGAGATCGATCGCGATGTTTCGCCAGTTCACGCTCTTGGCGCCGACCAGGCGCTCCACCAGCTGGAAGGTCCAGCGGTCGAAGAGCTGCGTTCCGGCGTAGATCACGAGGGCCGCGATCGCGACCTTGGGGATGAAGCTCAGCAGGGGTGCGAGCAGCGTCACCATCAGCAGGAAGAGGACGCCGTGCGTGAGGAGCGAAACCGCGGTGGTGGCGCCGCTCCGGTGCTTCGCGGTGGTCGAGGAGAGGCTGATGGAGCCCGCGATGCCGCCCAGCAGCGGCGTCAAGGTGTTCGCGAGCCCCATGGCCGTGAGCTCCCGGGTGGCATTGCCACGCTGCCCGGAGAGGTTCTCCACCACTTTCGCGCTGATCAGCACGTCAAGGGAAGCCACCACCGCGATGGAGCCCGCGGCGATGACCATCGCCGGCAGCGCCTCGCCGAAGCCGGGGCGCTGCGTCACCGCGATGATCCCGGCGAGCTCGGAGCCGTCGGGGACGCGCAACGGGATGTGCCCGAGGGTATCGCCGAGATAGGGCGAGAGGCCGAGGGCGGCGAGCAGGTAGAAGAGCAGCGTCCCCGCAACCAGCGCCGTGAGCAGCGGCGGCACGCGCTTCACGACCTTCTGGCCGTGGAAGACGATCGCGAGCGTGGCGAGTCCCGCGAGCAATTGCAATGGCTTCATGTCCGCCAGCGCCGCGGCGATCCCGTCGAGCGGGGGACGCTTTTCGAGCGACGACGCCGAGGCTCACGAACGCGGGGCCGAAGGGCGCCACGGCGAGCGCGCCGCAGCGGAAGTCTCGGTCGGTGCGGGCTCGGGGCTCATTGATCAGGCCATGCAGTCGCTCAATCGATGAAGAGCGTCGCGGGATCTTCCAGGTAGCCGCGTAGCGACTGCACGAACGAAGCCGCGCGCAGGCCGTCCACGATGCGGTGGTCGAACGAGGAGGACAGATTCATGATGAGCCGCGGCAC
>JBGOST010000467.1:0-2695 GCA_041476125.1 Usitatibacter sp.
CAGGGCGGCAGCCCTCTTTCAACATAGAGCCCCATCAGGCCTTGGGGGAGTGTTCGAGAGGGCCGCGGTGGTTGTGTGCAGAATCGACGACCGAATACTGCCCCTGGGTCAAGTGCGAACGATGCGGTGGTTGTCCGAGAAGCCGTGGTGAGGTACTGCAATCAGTCGCAGTGATTCCTACGACTCCGACCGCCGGGTCGAGAGGAACCGCCTCGGCACCACCCGATCCTTACGTCACCGCCCGAATCGTCTGCAAAGGGGGAGAGGAAACGGCTCGGCGCGTTCCCAACAAACCCGCCAACGCCACGCCGACGCCACCCACCACGATTCCCGACAGTGGCAGCATCCAATGGAATTCGTACGGCACGCCGAGAACTCTCTCCGAGAGCACCATCGACAACGCGACCGCACCCGCCGAGGCGATGGTGCCGGAGAGCAGCCCGATGGTGAGGAATTCGGCCAGCTGCAGGATCGTGAGCTGCCGGCGGCTGGCGCCCAGCGTGCGCAGGATCGCGCCTTCGAAGATGCGCTCGTCCTGCGTCGAGGTGATGGCGGCGAACAGCACCACGAGCCCGGCGGCGATCGCGAAGAGGAACACGAACTCGACTGCGCGCGACACCTGGTCGGTGATGCGCTGGAACTGCGCCATCAGCGCCGAGAGGTCGATCACGCTCACGTTGGGGAATTCCCGCACCAGCCCGCTCACCACGTCCTCGCGCCCGGGCGGCAGGTGGAAGCTCGTGATCCAGCTCGCCGGATAGCCCTGCAACAGCGGCGGGCTCGCGATCACGAAGAAATTCGGCTTGAAGGAATCCCAGTCGACCTTGCGCAGGCTGGTGGTCTTCGCCGTGAAGCGCGATCCGGCGACGTCGAAAGTGAGCGCGTCGCCCACGCGAATGCCCAGCGTCTTCGCCAGCCCCTCCTCCACCGAGAATTCCGGATCCTTCGAGTCGGCGCCCCAGAACTTTCCGGCGACGATCCTGTTGTCCGGGCGCACGCGTTGCGCCCACGAAAGGTTGAACTCGCGCTCGACCAGGCGCTTGGCGCGCTCGTCCGTGAAGTCGCCGCTGCCGACCTTGCGCTCGTCGATGGCGATGAGGCGCCCGCGAACCATCGGGTAGAGGTCCGGCATGGCGAGCTTGATCGCGTCGAAATGGCGTTTCACGGCGGCGAGCTGATCGGACTGGATGTTGATGGCGAAGCGATTCGGCATGTCCGGGGGCATCGACTGCTGCCAGCGCGTGATGAGCTCGGTGCGAACGAGCGTGAGCATCAGCATCGCCATCAATCCCAGGCCGAGCGCCATGATCTGCACCAGGCTCGCCCCGGTGCGCCGCCGCAGGTTGGCAAGGCCGTAGCGCCACGGGCCCGACGCGGCGCCTCGCAGGCGCGCGACCAGGCGGATGAGCGCGTAGCCGGCGATCGCCGCGACGGCCAGCGCGGCGGCAAAACCCCCCAACGCGATCGCGCCCAGCTTGAGGTCGCCCGCCTGCCAGACGATGAGCGCGGAGAGGGCCGCGAGCCCGAGCAGGAAAGCGGCGAGGCTCAAGGGCTCCGCGGGGGCAAGGTCGCGGCGCAGCACGCGCAGAGTCGAGACATTGCGCAGCCGCAGCAGCGGCGGCAACGTGAAGCCCAGCAGCAGCACGAAGCCGATGGCGACGCCGCGCAGCCCCGGCATCGGCCCGGGAAGGGGCAGGGTCACGGTGAAGAAGTCCGTGAGCCAGCGCGCGAGTACGCCCTGCGCAACATAGCCGAAGAGGCCTCCCAGCGCGCAACCGCCGAGTCCGAGGAGCGCGAACTGCCAGGCGTTGATCGCGAAGATATCCGCCTGGGTCGCCCCGAGGCAGCGCATCATCGCCGCGGCGTCGGTCTGGCGCTGCGAGAAGCGCCGCGCGGCGAGCGCCACGGCGACGGAGGCGAGCACCACCGACAGGAGCGAAGCCAGGCCGAGGAAGCGCTGCGCCCGCTCGAGGGCCACGCGCACCTCGCTGCGCGCATCGCGCACGCCCTCCATCCGCTGCCCACGCGCGAGCCGCGGCTTGATGGCGTCGCGGAAGCGCTGCACCGCCGCCGTTTCTCCGCTCACCAGCAGGCGATACCCGACGCGGCTGCCTACCTGCATCAGGCCCGTCGAGTCGATGTCGGACTCGTGCATGAGGACGCGCGGCGCCAGGCCGAAATAGTCGAGCACGCTGTCGGGCTCGCGCGTGATGATCGCGGCGATGGTGAGGCGCGCACGCCCGACGTTCAACGTGTCGCCGACCTTGGCGTCGATTCGGCCGACCAACGCGGCGGCGATCCACGCCGTCCCCGGCGCCGGGCCGCCCACCGCTTCGCGATCCGGCGACGCGAGCGATTGCGAGACGCGAACCCTCCCGCGCAGCGGAAACCCGTCGGAGGCCGCCTTGATCTCGGCGAGGCTCACGCCGCCGCCCGCCGCCACCATGCTGGGGAAGGTACGCGTGTGCGCGATGGCGAGGCCTTCGCGCTTCGCCGTCTCGACGTAATCGGCCGGGATCGGCTTGTCCGCGATGACCACGAGATCGCCGCCGAGGAGCTCGTTTGCCTGCCGATCGAGGGCCGATTGCACGCGGTCGGCGAAGAAGCCCACCGTGGTCACACTCGCCACCGCGATCACCAGCGCCAGCAGCAGCACGCGCAGCTCTCCCGCCGACCAATTCCGGCGCAGCATCCG
>JBGOST010000468.1:0-2684 GCA_041476125.1 Usitatibacter sp.
AGCTCGGAATGAGCCAATTCTAGCCCCGGATTCCACCTGTAATGATCGCCATGCCGTCAGGCGCCCGCGACGTGAACCACTGCACAGATTTCCGCCCTCCGGACGAGGAAACTGATGCCATAGACCCTCATCAGGAATTGCATTCCCGTGTACGAAAGCGAACGCCAGATTCTCGAGCGTGAGGTGGAAGGCCACCGCGAGCGGATCGCGGAGCTCAAGGCGAGCCTGCGCGACATCGAGGAGAACCTGGGAGACGTCGTAGACGCGCCCCCGGAGCTCATCCGCGAGGCCTGCCTGATCAAGATGGCGTTGAAGGGTCGAACCGGGGCGGTGATCCTCGGTGCGGCGCGCCTGGAGATGCTCTGGCGCGTCGAAATGGCCGAGGATTCCTAGAGGCCGGCTACAGCAGCAAGCGGCCCGGAGCCGAGCGCTTTAGCCGTGCTGGGCGATGAAATCCCGGATGCGCGGATAGACCATCTCGCGGTACTTGCGCCCGCTGAAGATCCCGTAGTGCCCCACGCCCTTGGCTTCGAAGTGCTGCTTGTTCTTGGCAGGAATGCCCTTGGTGAGGCGCTGCGCGGCTTCAGTCTGGCCGTTGCCCGAGATGTCGTCGAGCTCGCCCTCGATCGTGAAGAGCGCTGCTGCCTTGATGGCCTCGGGACGCACGCGCTCGCTCGCCACCACGAGCTCGCCCCTGGGCAGCAGGTGCTTCTGGAACACTCTTTCAACGGTCTCGAGGTAGTACTCGGCCGGCAGGTCCATCACCGCGTTGTACTCGTCGTAGAAGGCACGGTGCGCATCGGCGCTCTCGCCGTCGCCCTTGACCAGGTGATGGTAGTACTGCACGTGCGAGTCCATGTGCCGGTCGGGGTTCATCGCGACGAAGCCGGCGAACTGCAGGAAGCCCGGATACACGCGGCGCATGTACCCCGGGAAGCGCATCGGCACGCGCTGGATGACCTTCGCCTCGAACCACGAGATGGGGCGATTCTTGGCGAAGTCGTTGACCTTGGTGGGGCTGCGGCGCGTGTCGATCGGCCCGCCCATCATCGTGAGCGTGCGCGGGATGGGCTCGCCGGCGGCCGCCATGAGCGAGACTCCCGCCAGGACCGGCACCGTCGGCTGGCACACGGAGATCACGTGCGCTTCCGGACCCATGAACGCCAGGAACTCGCGCACGTAGCCCACGTAATCGTCGAAGTGGAACGCTCCCACGGTGATCGGGATTTCCTTGGCGTCGACCCAGTCCGTGACCCACACGTCATGGTCGGCGAGGAGCGTCTTCACGGTGTCGCGCACGAGCGTGGAAAAGTGGCCCGATAGAGGCGCGAAGACGACGACCCGCGGCTGCGCCGGGGCGCCTTTCTTCTGGAAATGCAGCAACCGGCAGAAGGGCTTCTCGATGTCGAAGACCTCGGTCACCGCGTAGTCGCGGCCTGCCGAGCGTACGCTCTCGATGCCGAACGGAGGGCGCTCGTAGCGCTGCGTGAGGCGCGTCATGAGGTCGAATGCGGCCGCCACGTTGCGGCTGCCCGGCAGGTACGACAGCGGGCTGTCGGGGTGGCCATAGAGCTCGTTGGCCGCCTGGGCGAATACCCTCCACGGCTCCAGCGCCGCGCGCTGCCAATCGTAGATCTGGTAGAGCATCGGCACCATTAGGCCTCGCGAGTCTTATGTTGCATTGCATCATAGTTTATCCTATCGACCCATGCCACAGGACAAACATACGCACGACGGGCTGCTGCCGCTCTTCGCGCCGATCGAGCCCTTCGCCGCCGGAATGCTCGACCTGGAAGCCCCGCACCGCATGTATTTCGAGCAATCGGGAAACCCGCGCGGCGTGGCGGCGGTATTCCTGCACGGCGGTCCGGGCGCGGGGGCGAGCGCCGTGCACCGCCAGTTTTTCGACCCGGCGTTCTATCGCATCGTCGTGTACGACCAGCGCGGCGCCGGGCGCTCCGCGCCGCTCGGCTGCCTCGAGAACAACACCACGAAGCACCTCGTCGAGGACCTGGAGCGGCTGCGCGAGCACCTGGCGATCGAGCGCTGGCTGGTGTTCGGCGGCTCCTGGGGCTCCACGCTCGCCCTCGCCTACGCCGAGCACCACCCGCAGCGCTGCCTGGGGCTCGTCCTGCGCGGCATCTTCCTCTGCCGCCAGAGCGAGATCGACTGGTTCCTGTATGGATTGCGGGCGATATTCCCGGAGGCCTGGCGCACGTTCTCGGGCTACATCCCGGAGCCTGAGCGCGGCGACCTGCTGTGCGCGTACCACAAGCGCCTCACGCATCCCGACCCCGCCGTGCACATGCCCGCGGCGCGCTGCTGGAGCGTCTACGAGGGCTCGTGCTCGACGCTGCTGCCCAACCCGGCGCTGGTGGCGGATTTCGCCTCCGATCGCGTGGCGCTCGGCCTGGCGCGCATCGAGGCGCACTATTTCGCCAACGACATCTTCCTGCCGGAGAACTTCCTGCTCGACAACGTCGCGCGCCTGAAGGCGGTGCCGGGCGCGATCGTGCAGGGACGCTACGACATCGTCTGCCCGGCGGTTTCCGCCGACGACCTGCATCGCGCCTGGCCGCAGGCGAGCTACCACATCGTCGCCGACGCCGGCCACTCCGCCTTCGAGCCCGGCATCCGCTCGCGCCTCGTCGCCGCCACCGAGGACTTCAAGACGAAGCTGTGAG
>JBGOST010000469.1:0-2683 GCA_041476125.1 Usitatibacter sp.
CGAGACGCGCCTCACGGTGAAGGCCCGGCATCGCCCGATCATCTTCATCACCTCGAACAACGAGAAGGAGCTGCCCGACGCCTTCCTGCGCCGCTGCTTCTTCCACTACATCCGTTTCCCCGACAAGGAGACGATGCAGGCGATCGTCGACGTGCATTTTCCGGACCTGAAGAAGCGCCTGCTGCAGGCCGCCCTCGAGGTGTTCTTCGAGATCCGCGAGATGCCGGGCCTGAAGAAGAAGCCCTCGACCTCGGAATTGCTCGACTGGCTGAAGCTCCTGCTCGCCGAGGACATTCCCCCCGAGGCGCTGCGCACGCCGGGGCACCAGGCATCGATTCCCCCCCTGTATGGCGCCCTCCTCAAGAACGAGCAGGACGTGCACCTTTTCGAGCAGCTCATCTTCTTGCAGAAGCGCGGGAGGTAACCATGGCAGCGATTCGCAAGACCGGGGCGCGCAAGACGACCCGCAGGCCGGTGGTTCGCAAGCCCGCGGTGCGCAAGGCGCTCGCGCGGCGCCCCAAGGCGAGCCCGCCGACGCGCGCCGCGAAAGCCACCCTGGCGGCCAAGGGGCTGCGCCTCGCCGGCGTCGGCAGCGAAGCGGTGATGCGCGCCACCGGGCGCGCGTGGGACGAGTGGCTCAAGGTGCTCGACCGCGCCGGGGCGAAAGCGATGCCGCACAAGGAGATCGCCCTCATGCTCTCGCGCAAGTTCGCGGTGCCCGACTGGTGGAGCCAGATGGTGACCGTGGGCTACGAGCAGGCGCGCAGCCTGCGCGCGGTGAACCAACGCACCAGCGGCTTCGCGGCCAACGCCTCGAAGACCGTCGGCGCCAGCGTGGCGCGGCTCTACGACGCGTGGAACGACCCGGCGCTGCGCTCGCGCTGGCTGCTCGATGCCCCGGTGGAGGTGCGCCGTTGCACCGACGGCAAGTCGATGCGCATGAAATGGACCGTCGGCGACTCGAGCATCGACGTCGGATTCTTCGCCAAGGGAGCCGGCAGGAGCGTGGTGCAGGTCGAGCACGGCAAGCTGAAGAGCGCCACCGACGTGCTCACGCAGAAGGCGTTCTGGAAGGACGCGCTCGAGCGACTGAGGGCCCTTCTCGAGCCCGTCAGCGCGGCGCCCACGCACTAGGCCGGCACAACCAGCCGGAGAGCCACCACCCATGCAAAACGAATTCCGCCCGCGATCGCGCGTCAATCCCCGCAGCGCGCACCTCTCGCAATTCGCGCGAAACGTGACGTCCCAGGACGGAGAGGACGGCATCATCGAGAAGATCTTCGAGATCATGCCGCCGGCCAACAGGTACTGCGTCGAGATCGGCGCCTTCGAAGGCAAGTACCTGAGCAACACGTGGAACCTCATCGTCAACCACCGCTGGCATGGCGTGTTGATCGAGGGGCGTGAAATGCTCTACCAGAAGTTGGCCCAGAGGTTCAGTTCCGCGAATCCCGAGATCGAGGGGCGCTTGAGCGACAAGGTCACGCTGATCCACCAGTACGCAGCGTTCGAGGGAGAGCGCTCGCTGGATGCCATGCTCGCCGGTGCGAAAGTCCCCAGGGACCTCGACTTCATCAGCATCGACATCGACTCGAACGACTGGTATCTCTGGGACAGCATGAAGGTCTACCAGCCGCGCGCGGTCCTGATCGAATTCAACGCGACGATTCCCACCGACGTTTGCTTCGTCCAGGAGCGCGACTTCAACGTGAACCAGGGCTGCTCGCTGCTCGCCCTCATCGACCTGGGCAAGCGCAAGGGCTACGAGCTCATCGCGACCACGATCGCCAATGCTTTTTTCGTGCGCAAGGAAGCCTTCCCGGCCTTCGGCATCGCCGACAACGATATCGACGCCATGTACTTCAACGGGTCCCTGCAGTCGCGGCTTTTCCAGGGATTCGACGGGGAGCTGATCGTCTCGGGATACCGGAAACTGCATTGGCCGAACCTGCCGTTCACGCAAGAGGACATCCAGGTATTGCCGAAGGCCCTGCGCCGGTACGGGATGATGTTCTCCGATTCCCTGCCCGACGCGAGAGCCGAGATGGAGGCCTCGGAGCGCAAATGAAGCGCTCCTCCTAGGCACGCCGCCGATGCTGTTCGACTTCTTCTTCGCGGTGCGCAAGGCCGGCGTTCCGGTGAGCGTCAAGGAATTCCTCACGCTCCTCGAGGCGCTGGACAAGGGCGTGGTGTACGGCAGCATCGACGATTTCTACACGCTGTCGCGCGTTTGCATGGTGAAGGACGAGGCGTATTTCGATCGCTTCGACCTCGCCTTCGCCGCCTACTTCAAGGGCGTGCAGGCGATCCCCGACGAGATCGTCACCGACATCCCGGCGGAGTGGCTGAAGAAGCTCGCGGAGCGCGGGCTCACGGAGGAGGAGAAGGCGAAGATCGAGGCGCTGGGCGGCTGGGAGAAGCTCATGCAGATGCTCAAGGAGCGGCTCGAGGAGCAGAAGGCGCGCCACCAGGGCGGCTCGAAGTGGATCGGCACCGCCGGCACTTCGCCCTTCGGCGCGCACGGCTACAACCCCGAGGGGATCCGCATCGGCCAGGAGACCGGGCGCAACCGGCGCGCGGTGAAGGTGTGGGATAAGCGCGAGTTTCGCGATTACGACACGGATCGCGAGCTCGGCGTGCGCAACGTGAAGATGGCGCTCAGGCGCCTGCGCCGCTTCGCGCG
>JBGOST010000470.1:0-2683 GCA_041476125.1 Usitatibacter sp.
CCCGTCGCACGTGCATGCTGCTCTTCCTGCTCGCGGGTTGCGCCACCGTGCCGAAGGAGCCGCCGGCGCCGTCCCCGCCTGCGCTTGCGCCGGCCGCGGCACCAGAGACGGCGGCCGCGAAACCCCCTGCCAAAGCGCCCCCGCCCGCGGCGAGGGCGACCCCGCCGCCGAAAGCGGCAATTGCGGGGCCCGCCGCGTTGAAGCCGAAAGCGCCGCCGCTCGACCTGGCATCGCTCGAGAAGCGGTTGAAGGAGACCGATGCCATCGGCGTGCTCACCAAGATCACGCTGAAGAACCAGGTCGACGACCTGCTCGACAAGTTCCGCGCGTACTACCAGGGCAAGCTCAAGGTGTCCCTCGCCGAGCTGCGCCAGCCCTACGAGACGCTGCTCCTCAAGGTGCTCTCGCTGCTGCAGGACAGCGACCGGGCGCTCGCCTCGGACATCATCGCTTCGCGCGAGGCCATCTGGGGCATCCTCTCGGACCCGAAGAAGTTCGCGACCCTCTGACCGGAGTTTCCCCACCATGAGACATGTGAACGGCAAGACCCTGGTGATCGTCGCGGCGAGCCTTTTCGTCGCGTCGTCGTTGGCGCAAGACGACGCGCAGCTGCGCAAGGACCTGACGGCGGTGATCGCGTTGCAGGGATTGCCGTGCGGCCAAGTGGTGAGCGTCAAGACGCAGGGCGATCGCGACTACATCGCCTCCTGCAAGGACGGCAACCGCTACCGCGTGTTCGTCAACGCGGAAGGCCGCGTGATCGCGCAGAAGCTGTAGCGGCTATCCGCCGCCCGCGGGAACGACCGCGAGCGTGCAGCGGGAGATGCACACCAGCTTGCCGGCCTCGTCGGTGATGCGAACATCCCAGACGTGCGTCTTGCGCCCGACGTGCACGGGTGTGGCGACCGCGGTGAGAATCCCGTCGCGCTTGCCCCGCAGGTGATTGGCGTTGATCTCCAGTCCGACGACCATTTCCCTGTCCCGATCGATTTGCATCAAACCGCCGGCAGAGGCGACCGTCTCGGCGAGCGCCACCGAGGCGCCGCCGTGGAGAAGCCCGAAGGGCTGATGCGTTTTCGGCCCGATCGGCATGCGCGCGACGACGCGCTCCTTCGTCGTCTCGACGAACTCGATGCCGAGCGTCGAAAGAAGGGTTTCCTTCTGCGGCGGCGCGGCGGGCGTCATCGCGGATCAGTCCGCGTATCCCGGCAATTCCCGGTCGAGCACCCGCATCATCGCCGCGAAGTAGAGCCGCTCGCGCTCGCTGCGCGAATGGCGATCGGCTTGCGCCGGCGCCTGGACCTTGGCTGCGATTTCGTCGGAAAGAACCTTGAGCGGCCGCCCCGTGCCCATCGCCAGCACTTGCGTGCGGCAGACGCGCTCGAGCTTGTAGAGGCGGCGATAGGCTTGCGCGATCGTCTCGCCGACCACGAGGACGCCGTGGTTCTTCATGAAGAGGATGTGCTTGTCGCCGATCACCGCGGCGAGGCGCTCGCCCTCCTCGAGGGAGTCCGCGGTCCCGGCGTAGGTGTCGTCGTAGGCCACGTGGCCGTGGAAGAACGCCGCGGTCTGGTTGGCGGGCAGCAGCCGATTGTCCTCGAGCATGTTGAGCGCGAGCGCCCAGGTCTGGTGCGTATGCAGGACCACGCGCGCGCCGGTGATGCGGTGGATCGGCGCGTGGATGCATTGCGCGGAGAGCTCGACCACGCCTTCGCCCTCGAGGGTGGCGCCGGACTCGTCGAAGACGATCATGTCGCGCGCGCGCGCCTCCGACCAATGCAGCCCGAAGGGAAGGATCACGTAGCGGTCATCCCTGCCCGGCACCGTCACCGTGAAGTGGTTGTCGATGCCCTCCTCGAGCTCATGCAGCACCGCAAGGCGATGCGCGGCGGCCAGGTGGATCTTCGCCTCCGCGAGCGGATCGAGGGCGGAGGATGAGGCAAGCGCGTGAACGGACATTCGCGAAGATTATCATCCCCGGCGCGCCGTCACCTTGACCAGCGGGACGCATCCGCACAGGAATAGAATCGGCAGTATCGCAATGCAGGGGCTGTTCCATCATTCGCGACATGCCCGCGCCAAGACAAAACTACTACGACCTCCTCGGGATCCCGCGCACGGCGAAGGTCACCGACGTGGGGCGTGCCTACAAGCGGCATAAGTCCGATATGCAGAAGGAGGATGCGGCGCCGGACGCGAGGCGGGCCGCGCTCCTCGACGAAGTCTACGAAACGCTGTCGGACCCGGATCGTCGCGCCGCCTACGACGCCTCGCTCGTCGCGACCGTGCGCCGCAAAGGGACCCGCGGAGCGGCGGTGTGGGGAAGCGCGATCATGCTGGGAACGGTTGCCACGGTCGCGGCCTACTTCGCCCTTCGCCCGCTGCCCGAGCGTCCCACGGGGGCCCGCTCGACCGAAGACATCGCTTCGGCGGCTTCTCTCGCGGTGGGCCGCGTGCAGCGCCTGGACATCTCCGGAAACGCCACTCCCATCGGCCTCGCTTTCGCGATCGACGACGGTGTGATGGTCACCTCTTGCCATGGCGTGTCGCCGACCGCGCAGCTCGTCGTGAACCTGGCGCCGCGCTTGAGCCCGGCGCGCGTCGCCGCGGTCGACGAGGGGCTGGGACTTTGCAAGCTCGCGGCCGAGGGCGTGGGCAGCCGGCCGCTCACGATGAGTGGGGC
>JBGOST010000471.1:0-2680 GCA_041476125.1 Usitatibacter sp.
CTGCCGCGGCTCGGCAAGGGCACGACGTACCGCAGCATGGGCAAGAACCTCGAGCTGCCGCGCTCGTGCTTCGCCGCCTTCGCCCACTGGCACGAGCTGTCGATCATGAAGACCTCGCGCGGCTTCCAGGAGCTCAAGGAAGTGGCGCGGTTCAGCAACGAGCCCGAGCTGGTGCAGCGCTTCATCCGCCTGGTGCAATCCGACCAGGGCTACCCGCTGTACAAGGCGGTCTCGGAGGCCAAGGAGGCGTTGTCGCGCGAAGAGTCGACGCGCTTTTCGTTCCACGCCCGCGATTTCGAGATCGAGGCCACCATCACGCGCGCGGAGTTCGAGACGTGGATCGAGGAGGAGCTCGCGGCCATCGAGGGCGCGCTCGATGAGGTGCTGGCGAACGCGTCGATCGCGATCGGCGACGTCGATCGCGTCTTCCTCACCGGAGGCAGCTCCTTCGTGCCCGCGGTGCGGCGCATCTTCGAGCGGCGCTTCGGCGGCGAGCGCGTCGAGTCGGGGACCGAATTCGTCTCGATCGCCAACGGGCTCGCCTCGATCGGCTTGCGCGAGGACGTCGATTCCTGGGTGGTGGCGTGAGCGCCCCGTCGATCGCCCAGGCGCTGGCGAGCGCGGTGGCGTCGGCGCGCGCGCGTCCATTGCCCGCCAAGGTGCGCGCGACCTTCGAGAACCTGTTGATCGACATCGCCGGGCTTTGCGTCGCGGCGCGGCGAACCGACTACGTCCGCGCCGCGTTCGAAAGCTGGGATGCTCGTGGCGACGTGACGGTGATCGGGCACGCGACCCCTCGCGATGCGGCCGGTGCCGCGTTCGTGAACGGCACCGCGGCGCACGGCGAGGACTTCGACGATACGTTCGAGGGCGGGCCGGTGCACGCGGGCGCGGTCATCGTTCCCGCGCTCCTTGCCGCGGCCGAGCGCCATCGCATCGCCGGGCCCGACGTGCTCTTCGGCATGGCGGTGGGCGTGGACGTGATGTGCCGAGCCAGCCTGGTCGCGCCGAAGCGCATCCACCAGGCGGGCTTTCATCCCACGGCGGTGCTCGGCGCCATGGGGGCCGCGGCCGGTGTCGCCGCGGCGTTGCGCCTTGACGAGAAGGCGTTCGCGTCGGCGCAAGGCATCGCCGGATCCATGGCGAGCGGCATCATCGAGTACCTCGCCGAGGGCGCGTCGACCAAGCGCATGCACCCCGGGTGGGCGGCGCAGTCCGGGCTTCGCGCCGTGGAGCTCGCGCGCTCGGGCTTCGACGGCCCGCGCACCGTGTGGGAAGGCACGCACGGATTCCTGCATGGATTCGCCAACACCACGGGAGGATCGTGGGAGCGGCTCGTCGGCGACTTCGGCGAGCGCTGGGTGGCGCCGACGATCGCATTCAAGCCCTATGCGTGCGGCACGATGATCCATCCCTACGTCGATTGCGCGCGGCGCCTCGTGCGCGAGGGCGTGAAGCCCGACGACGTAGTCCAGATCCTGTGCCAGACCGCCGAAGGGATCGTGCACCGCTTGTGGGAGCCGCTTGCGGCGAAGCGCCGCCCGCCGAACGCCTACGCGGCGAAGTTCAGCATGCCCTTCTGCGTCGCGCACGCCTTGCTGCACGGGCACCTGGGGCTCGAGGCATTCACGGAAGACAGCGCGCGCGATCCGGCCACCCTCGCGCTCGCGGCCAAGGTGAGCTACGAAGTCGACAAGGACAATCCGTATCCGGAGGAATTCACCGGCCACGTGCGCGTGAAGCTCCGCGACGGGCGAGTGCTCGAAGAGCGCCAGGGGCATCTGCGCGGCGGCCGGCGCGAGCCGCTCACGCGCGCCGACATCGAGGAGAAGTTTCGCGGCAACTGCGCCTACGGAGGCTGGGACGCGGCGCGCATCGAGGCATGGCTCGCCTTCGCCTCGCGCGCCTTCGACGGTCCCATCGACCTCACGCCGTTCAGGGGATAGCCATGCAGACGAGGGAGCTCGAAGGTCGCGTGGCATTGGTGACCGGCGCCAGCCGCAACATCGGCCGCGCCATCGCGCTGGCGCTCGCGGACGCCGGAGCCGCGATCGTGGTGAACGCCCGCGTGGCGCTCGAGCAAGCGCGCGCGGTGGTGAAGGAGATCGAGGCGCGCGGCGGAAAAGCGGTGGCGAGCCTCGCCGACGTGACCGACGAGCAGGCGGTGAACACGATGGTGCGCTCGTCCATCGAAAAACTCGGGCGCCTCGATATCCTCGTCAACAATGCCGCGGTGCGCGATGTCACGCCCTTCGACGACATCGACTACGCGACGTGGAAATACATCACCGGCATCATTCTCGACGGCGCCTTCCTCACGACCAAGGCGAGCCTTCCGGCATTGCGAGCGAGCGGCGCCGGGACCATCGTCAACATCGGCGGCATGTCGGGCCACACCGGAACCACGGGGCGCCCGCACGTTGTCGCGGCGAAGCTGGGATTGGTCGGCCTCACGCGCGCGCTGGCGCACGATCTCGCGCCCGACGGCATCACCGTGAACTGCGTCGTGCCCGGGTTGATCGATACGCAGCGCGGCTCATCGAGCGGGACGAAGACCGCGCACCTGCGCGAGACCCTCATCGGGCGCCACGGAACTCCGGAGGAAGTCGCCTCGGTCGTGCGCTTCCTCGCCGGACCCAATGCGCGCTACGTCACCGGGCAGGAGTGGCACGTGAACGGC
>JBGOST010000472.1:0-2672 GCA_041476125.1 Usitatibacter sp.
CGAGATGCACCACCACCTCCCGCGAAAAATCCTTCACTTCGTCGTATCCCAGGCGCGGCGTGAGCGGCACGACGATGTGCAGTCCCTTGCCGCCGCTCGTCTTGAGGAAGGACTCGAGGCCGAGGATGTCGAGCATCTGCTTGGTGAGCGAGGCCGCCTCGAGGAGCATCTTCCAGCTCACCCCCTTGCCGGGATCGAGGTCGAAGATCACGCGGTCGGGCTTGTCGATCGCGCGCGTGGTCGAATTCCACGTGTGCAGCTCGACCATGTTCATCTGCGCGGCGCCCACCAGCGCTTTCGCGGTCGCGATCTCCATCATCGGCGCGTGGCCCGGCGACAGGGATCGATCGAGCTCGTTGATTCCGGGTATGCGGATCGTGTCCGCGTGCTTCTGGAAGAAGAGCTCGCCGCCGATGCCTTCCGGCGCGCGCACCAGCGCAACCGGCCTTCCCTTGAGGTGCGGCAGGATGCGCTCCGCGATCCTCTCGTAGTAGCGCACCAGGTCGAGCTTCGTCGTTCCGGCCGACGGGTCGATCACGCGGCCCGGATGGCTGATCTTGATCAATCGGGAAGGAGGCGGCCGTCCTCGAGGTGCACGCGCTCGCCGACGCGAAGCGGCGGGCGCTCGGGATAGCGGATCGTCTGGCTCGAGCCGTCCTCGAAGCGCACGCGCACGTCCCAGTCGCCGCCGGAGGAGCTGATCGAGGCGACGGTGCCGCAATTGACGCACACCCCGCGAATCGATCGCTCATAGGAGCGCGGCGGCTGCACGGGCTCTTCGCGCAGGTAGGTCGGCGCGCTCGGTGCCGCGCGCTGAGGCAACGACTTCGCAAAAGAAGGTGTGGAAGGCTGCGGGCGGGTCGCCGGCGACGGACGGCTCGGCAATGGGGGCGCGGGCGGCGGGATCGCGGACGCAGGCGGCTTGGCTGCGAGCGCGGGAAAGTCCGGCGCGGCCTTGGGTCCCTCGGGATTGTCGACGAGCGTTTCGCCGGGAAGGAGGGCGACGCCCGGGGCGGTGCCGGTGACCTGCTGCCCGGGTGCGGCCATGCTGCCCGGCGCGGGGGCGGCCTGCAACGGCACCCAGCCCAGCATCCAGGCGATGGCCACGAGCGCGCACGCCGTCAGCGCGATGGCCGCGATGACCACCGACACGATCACGGCGGGGTGCGAGCGGACTGCGCTGAATTCGCCGGCCATAGGGACCGATTAGATTTCGATATGCGTTCCCAGTTCCACGACGCGGTTGGCGGGAATGTTGAAGAAATCGGTGGCGCGCGTGGCGTTTCGCGTCATCCACGCGAAAAGGTGGTCGCGCCAGAACGCCATTCCCGGCGTATCGCTCGTCGGGATCACGGTCTCGCGCGAGAGGAAGAAAGACGTGTCCATGACATCGAAGGCGAGGCCGTAGCGCACCCGGCAGGCGTCGAGGATCTCGTCGATGTTGGGCTGCTCCTTGAAGCCGTACCACGCTTCCAGCTTGTAGAAGCCCGGCACGAGGCGCTCCAATTGCACGCGGTCCTCGCGCGGCACCATCGGCACGTCGTGCGAGATGATGGTGAGGAACACCGTCTCGGTGTGCAGCACCTTGTTGTGCTTCAAGTTGTGGAGCAGGGCGTGCGGCACCGTGTCGGGCTGGCTCGTCATGAAGATCGCGGTGCCCTGTACCTTCGTCGGCGGGTGGGCGTTCAGGCCCTCGAGGAAGGGCTTCAACGGAATGCCCTGCTCTGTGAGCCTGCGGAACATGAGGGCGCGCCCGCGTTTCCAGGTCATGAGCAGGGTGAAGATCGCCGAGCCGATGAGCAGCGGGAACCAGCCGCCGGAGAGGAACTTGGCGGCGTTGGAGGCGAGGAACACCAGGTCGATCACCGTCATGCTGCCGATCACCAGCACCACCGACGCCAACTGCCACTTCCAGATGAGGCGCGCGACCACCATCGCGAGGATGCATTCGATCACCATGGTGGCGGCGACCGCGATGCCGTAGGCGTTGGCCAAGTTGTCGGAGGTCTCGAAGCCGATCACGAGGATCACGACGGCGATGAACAGCATCCAGTTCACGAAGGGGACGTAGATCTGTCCGATCGAGCGCTCGGAGGTGTGGAGGATCTCCAGCCGCGGGATGTAGCCCAGCTGGATCGCCTGGCGCGTCACCGAGAACGCTCCCGAGATCACCGCCTGCGAGGCGATCACCGTGGCGCTGGTCGCGAGCACGACCATGGGATACAGCGCCCAGTCGGGCACCATGAGGTAGAAGGGGTTCTTGATCGCGTCCGGATTGGCGAGAACGAACGCCGCCTGGCCGAAGTAGTTGAGGAGGAGGGCGGGAAACACGAGGCTGATCCAGCCGATGCGGATGGCGCGCTTGCCGAAGTGCCCCATGTCGGCGTAGAGCGCCTCGCCGCCGGTCAACGCGAGGAAGACCGCGCCCAGGACGAGGAACCCGGCCAGCGGATAGGCGAACATGAAGTCCACCGCGTAGGCGGGCTTCAGCGCGTTGAGAACGGCGGGATTCTTCACCAGCTGCGCCACGCCGAGCGCTCCGATGGCGACGAACCACACCATCGTCACCGGCCCGAAGAACGACCCCACCTTGCTGGTGCCGTGGCTCTGGATGAAGAAAAGCCCCGCGAGCACCGTGAGCGCGATGGGAATCACGAATTTGCTGAACAGCG
>JBGOST010000473.1:0-2664 GCA_041476125.1 Usitatibacter sp.
CTCAATGACGAAGGAATGGACATGCATACAGCAACGATCCTGAAGATCGCCGTGGCGAGTGTTTCCCTGGCCCTGTTGGCGGGCTGCAGCAAGGACGAAGGCAAGACCGTCGTTTCGAAGGCGCCGCCGCCGCCCGTCGCTCCGACGCCGGCGATCGCTCCGGCGCCGGCGCCACAACCGGCGGCGGCTGCGCCCACTGCTCCTGCGCCCGCCGCGCCCGCGGCACCCGCACCTGCGCCCACCCCGGTGATTGCCAGCGCCGAATTCAACAACGACCCGCAGCTTCGCGCCGACCTGCTCGAGGTCAAGCGCGTGAGCGGCGGTTCGCTCACCGTTCGCTGGCGTGTGACGAACACCGCCGGCCAGTCCCAGGGCCTGGTTGCCGCGGAGCCCAAGAAGATCTACTACCGCTACGACTATTCGCAGCTCTACTACACCGATCCGGCGGAGAACAAGAAGTACCAGTACCTCTCGGACTCGCAGTCGAACAAGCTCATTCAGATCTTCGAGGGGGACTACATGGCGGGACAACAGCGGGGGAACTGGGCCAAGTTTCCCGCGCCGCCCGCGACCTCGAAGAAGATCACCGTCCACATTCCGAACTTCCCGCCGTTCGAGGACATCGCGGTCGCGGAGTGAGGACGGGACGACAATGAGCCTACTCGTCCGTCTGCTCGCGCCGATGGCAGCGCTGTGCATGCTTGCGCCGCCGCCGGCGCTTGCGCAGAAACACAATCTCGAGGATCCCGTTCCGCCGGACGCGAAGGCTACAGTGCTTCAGATCGTGGGCACGGTACTGGAGATCAAGGGCGTCGCATCGGGCGTGGCGGGAAAGACCGAGGCGCTGCAGGCCGCACTCAAGGACCTCGGAGCGCAGGTGACCGCGCAGGAGATTCGCATTGAGCTCGCCGCCGACGTGCTGTTCGACTTCGACAAGGCGAGCCTTCGGGCCGAGGCCAAGCCCTCGCTCGACAAGGTCGTCGAGGTTCTCAAGTCGTACCCGAAGGCCTCGGCGAAGATCGAAGGACACACCGACGGCAAGGGCGACGCTGCCTACAACCAGAAGCTCTCGGAACGGCGTGCCGAATCGGTGCGCGCCTGGCTCGCGGGAAACGGAGCGAGCCTGAACATGTCCACGCGCGGCTGGGGGAAGCAGAAGCCGATCGCGCCCAATGCCAAGCCCGACGGCAAGGACGACCCCGAGGGCCGGCAGAAGAACCGTCGTGTGGAGATCACCGTGAGGACCCGCTGATGCGCCTATCCGCCTGCGTCGTGGGCACCGTGCTGGCGACGGCCGGGTTCGTCGCCGCAGCTGCCGAAGCGCCGCTGCGTCTCGATCCCGGCAACTGGCGGGTGCGCGTGACCAGCGTCACGAATGGCGCCGCCGATCCGGACCAGGACACCGAGGTGTGCCTGAGCGACGAGCTCAAGGACCTGGCCGCCTATTTCTCGCCGGAGCTCGAAGGCGTCAAGGCCCGTTGCACCACTACGCGCGTGCCCTCCAAGGATCCCAAGGTCATCGCACGCCGGCTGCGCTGCACCGCCACCGGCTTCACCTACGAGGCCGAGTCGAGCGTGACCATCGCCAACCCGTCGCGCTTCGTGCTCTCGATGCGCAGCCGCGCGAAGACCCCGACGCAGACGGGGATTGTGTCGGCCGCCGGCCAGGGCGATCGCCTCGGCCCTTGCAAGAGCCCCTGAGATCGGACGTTCTCCCTCTCCCCGGGGTCCCCTCCGGGGCAGGATTGAACATCAGAGGGTCACTCGGTTTGGATTCACCTTCAGAGCAATTCGACATTCTTCCCGTTGGCGCGAAGCGTCTCCTCGATGAACTTCTTCCATACGGGATCCGGCGCCCAGACGCCGTGCAGCTTCGCGAGCGATTCGTTCACCGGCGCGCCTTCGTGGATCACCCGGTAGAGGAACACGAAGGAAGATCCGCGCAGATTCACCTGGCAGTGGACGAAGACGCTGCGGCTTGTGTTCGCCTTGAGCGCCTCGCTGAAGAAGCCAAAGTCCTCGGCCGTGGGCTTGCCGAAATCCACGGGGATGTTGACATAGGTGACGCCCTTGGAGCCGACGATCCCTCCCTCGTTGGCGATCGATCCGTGCACCTGCGGAGGCGCCAGGTTCACGACGACGTCGTACTTCATCTCCTTCACGCGGCCCAGCCATGAAGTCGAAGGCTGCGCCGCCGAAGACAATCCCTCGCGCCATTGAACGAAATTGTCCGGCTGGTCGGCCGCGCGGGCCGGGCCCACGATCGCCAACGAAGCCACCACCACCACCGCGCTCCACTTTCCCATCGCCGCTGCTCCCGTGATTCGCGATAATGCCGAATATGTACGCCAAGATACAGCGCGCCGCGGCGTTGATCCTCGGAATCCTTCCCGCTATCGCCCTGGGCCAGATCCACATGTGCCAAGGGCCGGATGGGCGCAAGGTCTTTTCCGACGTGACGTGCGGCCCCAACGCGAGGGCCGTCGAGGTCAAGCCCGCGACGGGCGGCGCTTCCGTTTATCCCGATGCGACGGCGGCGAACGACTACGACGACGTCCGCGGCACCACGGTTGCGGATCTTCGGCGGGAAATCCGGGGCAAGGGTCCGGAAGGCTGGTGGGGCATGGCCCACACGCGGATGACCTATCGAATCACGATGCGCAA
>JBGOST010000474.1:0-2657 GCA_041476125.1 Usitatibacter sp.
AGGGCCTAGCGGTCGAGTTGAACCTCCTGTGCGTTCGCCAGATGCTGCGCGCGTTCGTCGCGCGCAAGCTTCCGGGAAGCCTCTTCCTCAACGTCTCGCCGCAGATCATCCTGCAGCGCGGCTTCGACCGCGCGCGCGCCGAGCATTTCCTCACCGGGCTGGCGCTTTCGCCCGAGCGCGTGGTGATCGAGCTCACCGAGGACTATCCCACCGTCGATTTCCGCCTCGTGCACGAGGCGCTGATGATGTATCGCTCGATGGGCTTTCGGGTGGCCATCGACGACCTGGGCGAGGGATTCGCGAGCTTGCGGCTGTGGTCGGAGTTGAGGCCCGAGTTCGTGAAGGCCGACAAGCATTTCGTCACCGGGCTCTCCGAGGACCCCGTCAAGATGCAGTTCCTGCGAGCGATCCAGCACATCGCCGAGAACTCGGGATCGCTCGTGATCGCCGAAGGCATCGAGGACGCCGCCGATTTCAGGGTGGTGAAGGACATCGGCATCGCCTGCGGGCAGGGCTGGTTCATCGGCCGTCCCGCGGAATCGCCCAACACGAAGCTTCCGGCGGAAGCCGAGCTCGCCAACGCCGATGCGCGCCTGCCCGTGGTGCCCACGCCGCGGCTGCGTGCCGGCTCCGAGCCCACGGCCCACGATTTCGTGCGCGAGGTCGAAGCCGTGGCGCCGCTCGACAGCATCGCTTCGGTGCTGCGGCGCTTCGCCGCCAAGCCCGGGGTCACCGCGATTCCCGTCATCGGCCCCGCCGGCTTCGAGGGCGTGGTGTCGCGCACGCAGCTGGAGCTGGTCGCGGCAAGCCCCGAGGCCGCGCGCCTGCTGTCGCGCCCGTGCATCGAGCTGACGGACCCCGCGCCCATCAAGGTGGAGCCGGGTCTTGAGCTGTCGAGCCTGACCGCCCTGCTGGTCGAATCCGATTCGCGCCGCCTCGCCGACGGTTTCGTGATCCTCTCGCAGGGGCGCTACATCGGCATGGGCACCAGCAACGACGTGATGCGCTCGCTGCAGAGCTCGCGCGTGCTCGCCGCGCGCTACACCAATCCGCTCACCCTCCTGCCGGGGCAGGTACCGATCAACGAGCACCTCGAGCGGCTGCTCGCGCGCAAGGTCCCGTTCACCGCGTGGTTCATCGAGCTCGACCAGATGCGCGGGCTGAACGACTGTGTGGGCTTCGCCCAGGGCGACGCGCTCATCCACGCGGTGGCCCGTCTCCTCGAGAGCGAATGCGCGCACGGAGTCGATTTCGCCGGCCACGTCGCGGGGAGCCGTTTCGTCGCCCTCATGCAAAGCGAGGACTGGAGCGCGCGTGCGGAACGCATCATCGAGAAATTCCCGGCGGTGATGGCGCCGCACATTCCCGCCGAGGCGCTCGCGCGCGGCTACTTCACCGCCAGGTCGCGCGAAGGGCGCGAGGGCGTGCGGCCCGTGCCCAAGCTCGTGATCGGGATCCTTCCGGTGCTGCCCGGAGTCTTCGAGTCACGCCACGAGGTGGTGGCTGTGGCCAAGCGCGCCGCCCAGATGGCGCAAGCGAAGACCGGAAGCGGCATCTACGTCGACCATCACCACGCCAACGCCTACCCGCAATCGCTACTGTTCGGCCAGTAGGCTCGTCCGCCGCCACACCTGCCAGCGCTCCTTTGCGGCGAACACCGGGATCGAGTCCGGCACGGGCTCATCGACCACGCGCTCGAAGGCAGGCGTGAGCAGCGCCTCGAGCTCGTTTTGCGAATGCAGCGGGAATGGCGGGCCGCGCTCGCCCGCGTCGAAGAAGAAGAAACCGGCGAGCGTTCCTCCGGGGCGCACCAGCTGCGCCACGCGTCGCGCCCAATCGCCCCACATCCGCCGTGGCAGCGCGCACAGGAACGCGCGCTCGTACAGGACATCGAACGGGGCTTGCGCGATGGGCGCGAAAAAGTCGGCCCGCACGACGCGCCCGCCGTATGCGCCGAGCACGGAGCGCGCGGCCGCGAGCGCCTCGGGGCTGAAGTCGATGCCGAGGACCTCCCAGCCGTTCTCGGCGAAGCAGCGCACGTCCCATGCGCTGCCGCAACCCGGGACGAGCACGCGCCGCGAGCCCTGCGCGGCCCGGACCAACTCGCGCAGCTGCTGCGGGACCTTTCCGGCGTCCCACGGCGCGAAATTCGCCCCGTAGCGCAGGTCCCAGAACTCGGGCTCGCCGGGGTCTCGTTTGGGAAATGTCGGCGCGCTCATGCGGCAAATGGTAGCGCCGAACCGCTATACTTCGGCGCACTCCCGCAATCCGAAAATGAATCGCCTTCTCCTCGGCGCCGCCCTCCTGCTGGCGGCCTGCACCTCCGGCACCGAAGCTCCGCGACCCGCGATCACGTTGGCGACCTGCCGCCTGCCGGGCCTGGAAGCGTCCGCGCGCTGCGGCACGCTCGAGGTGTGGGAGGACCGCGAAAGCCGCACCGGGCGCAAGATCTCGCTCAACATCGCGGTCATCCCCGCGCGGGCGAGGGCGCGCGAGAGCGACCCGCTGGTGGTGCTCGCCGGAGGGCCCGGGCAGGGCGCGGTCTCGCTCGCCGCGCAGGTGATGCCGCTTTTCGCAAGGCTCAACGACGCGCGCGACATCCTGCTCGTCGATCAGCGCGGCACCGGCAACTCCAACCCCCTCGACTGCGACGAGGA
>JBGOST010000475.1:0-2649 GCA_041476125.1 Usitatibacter sp.
ACCCGAGGATGCGTTGCAGGCGATACGGCGAGGAGACGATGAGGAGCGCGAAGGAGGCCCCGAGGAGCGAGGCGAGGCCCGCGAAAAGCCGCCAATTGAGGCCGCCGAGGAAGAGCACCGTGAGTGCGACCGTCGTCACTACGACGAGCGCGCCGAAGTCCGGCTCGCGCAGCAGCAGGAAGGCGATGAGCGTCATCACGCCGAACATCGGCAGGAAGCCCTTCTTGAAATCGTCCATGAACGCGGCCTTGCGCACCGTGTAGTCCGCCGCGTAGAGCACCACGAAGAGCTTCATCAGCTCCGAGGGCTGGAATGCCGCGGGGCCGATCGCGATCCAGCGGCGCGCGCCGTTCACTTCGCGCCCGACGCCGGGAATGAGCACCGCCACGAGGAGCAACGTGCCGAGGAGGAAGAGCCATGGCGAGGCCTTCTGCCACAGCCACACCGGGGCGCGGAAGAGCGCGAAAGCCGCGGCGAGGCCGATGGCGAGGAAAGCGGCGTGGCGCACCAGGAAATAGCCGGGACGAAATCCCGTGAAGCGCTCGGCCTCGGCCATCGCGATCGATGCCGAGTACACCATCACCAGCCCGATGGCGCCCAGCAGGAGGGCGCTCCACAGCAACGCCGGGTCGAGGGCCGAGTCGCGCCGCGCGGGGTTGTAGAGCATCAGGGCCCTTCACGCGACGCAAGCGCGCGCGCCGCGATGGCGAAGAGGGCGCCGCGATGGCCGTAGTCGCGGAACATGTCGAAGCTCGCGCACGCCGGCGACAGCAGCACGGCGTCTCCCGGCCGCGCGAAGGCGAACGCGGCCTCGACGGCTTCCTGCATCGAATTCACGCGCGCCAGCGGCACTTCGGACTTCGCGAGCGCGGCGGCGATGAGCGGCGCGTCGCGGCCGAGCAGGACCACGGCGCGGGCGCGCGACTTGACCGCGGGTGCCAGGGGTGCAAAGTCCTGTCCCTTGCCCTCGCCGCCGGCGATGAGCACGACCGGATCGCGGAAACCCTCGAGGGCCGCCACCGTGGCGCCCACATTGGTGCCCTTGGAGTCGTCGAAGAAGCGCACGCCCTTCGCCTCCGTCACGAGCTCGACGCGATGCTCGAGGCCCTTGAACTCCCGCAGCGCTCGCGCCAGGGGCTCGCTCGGCGCGTCGATCGCGCACATGAGCGCGTGCGCGGCCATCGCGTTGGCGGCGTTGTGCAGGCCCGTGAGCGGCATCGCGCGCAGCTCCTGGACGGTCGCCGCGCCGCGCAGGATGCGCGACCTCGACGCATCGAGCCCCCACGCGTCGGCGGACTGCGGAATCCCGAGGCCGAAGGTGAAGGTGCGTTCTGCGCCCGCCATGCGCGAGCTCCACGCGTCGTCGCGGTTCACGACGCGCGTGCGCGCGTGACGGAAAATGCGCTCCTTGGCGCGCGCATAGTCATCCATCGAGTCGTAGCGGTCCATGTGGTCCTGCGTGAGATTCAGCATCGCGGCGGCGTCGAGAGCGAGGCTGGACGTGGTCTCGAGCTGATAACTCGAAAGCTCGAGAACGTATAAGCGCGGCGACGCCGCCGCGGGAGCGCCGCTGCGCCGCGCCTTGTCGAGCGCGTCGAGCACCGGCGGCCCGATGTTTCCCGCGACCACCGTGTCGAAGCCCGCGGCGCGGCCCATCGCGCCCGCGAGGGCGGTCACGGTGGACTTGCCGTTGGTTCCGGTTATTCCGAGCACACGGGCTCCCGGCGAGTGCCGCGCGACCTCGCGGGCGAAGATCTCGATGTCGCCGATGACTTCCAGCCCGCGCGAGACCGCGGCGCGGAGGAGCGGCTCGCGGAGCGCAACGCCCGGACTCGCAACGACCGTGTCCACGCCCTCCAGGAGCGCTTCGTCGAAGGGTCCAAGGCCGATGCGAACGCCGGGCTGCTCGTTGCGCAGCGCTCCCAGGGACGGAGGCGCCGCTCGCGAATCGGCAGCGCGCAGCCGCGCGCCGCGCTGCGCGAGCCAGCGAATCGCCGAAAGCCCCGTGTCACCCAGGCCGAGAACGAGGACGCTTTTGCCTTGCCATTCCACATTCGTCACCTCGTCTGTCGATTCATCTCAACTTCAGCGTGGACAGGCCGAACAGCACCAGCATCATCGTGATGATCCAGAAGCGCACCACGACCTGGTTCTCCTTCCAGCCCTTCAATTCGTAGTGGTGGTGCAGCGGCGCCATCTTGAAGACCCTCCGCCCGGTCAGCTTGAAGGACGCCACCTGGATGATCACGGAGAGGGTTTCCACCACGAACACGCCGCCCATGATGAGAAGCACGATCTCCTGGCGCACCACGAGCGCCACCATCCCGAGCGCGGCGCCCAATGCGAGCGCCCCGACGTCTCCCATGAAGACTTCCGCCGGGTAGGCGTTGAACCAGAGGAATGCGAGGCCCGCGCCCGCCATCGCGCCGCACATCACCGCGAGCTCGCCGGCGCCGGCGATGTAGGGGAAGCCCAGGTAGCGCGAGAAGACGAGGTGCCCCGAGACGTACGCGAACACCGCCAGCGCCGAGGCGACCATCACCGTGGGCATGATGGCGAGCCCGTCGAGGCCGTCGGTGAGGTTCACCGCATTGGAAATGCCCACGACGAAGAAACTGCCGATGAGCACGAAGCCCACGGCGCCGAGCG
>JBGOST010000476.1:0-2642 GCA_041476125.1 Usitatibacter sp.
CCTCTCCGAAAAGGTCGACCAGCTCATCGTCGGAGGCGGCATCGCCAATACGTTCATGCTTGCCGCCGGGCTTCCCATCGGCAAGTCGCTGTGCGAGCCGGACCTGGCACCCGAGGCAAAGGAGATCATGGTGATGATGCAGGCGAGGCGCGCGGCGGTGCCGATTCCCGGAGACGTCGTCTGCGGCAAGAGCTTCTCCGCCGATGCGCAAGCGCAAACCAAGCCCGCGCGCGAGGTGGCCGACGACGACATGATCCTCGACATCGGCCCGGCCACGGCCGCGAGCTATGCGGGCCTGCTGCGCGGCGCCGGCACCATCGTATGGAACGGGCCGGTCGGCGTCTTCGAGTTCGATGCCTTCGCCCACGGCACGCGCGCGGTCGCGGAAGCGATCGCCGCCTCCAGGGCTTTCTCGATCGCCGGCGGCGGCGACACGCTCGCCGCGATCGCGAAGTTCGGCGTGACCGACAAGATCGGCTACATCTCCACCGGTGGCGGTGCCTTCCTCGAGTTCCTCGAGGGCAAGAAGCTCCCCGCGGTCGAGATCCTCGAGGAGCGCGCCGCGGACCAGCAGCGATGAGCGACGTGAGAAGCACCAAGATCGTCGCGACCCTCGGTCCCGCCTCGAGCGAGGCCGGAGTCCTCGAGCGCATGTTCCTCGCCGGCGTGGACGTGGTGCGGCTCAATTTCTCGCACGGGACGGCGGCCGACCACATCAAGCGCGCGACCCTCGTGCGCGAGACTTGCCGCAAGGTGGGAAGGGCCGTGGGCATCATGGCCGACCTGCAGGGGCCCAAGATCCGCATCGGCCGCTTCAAGGACGGCAAGATCGCGCTCAAGCCGGGCGATCCCTTCATCCTCGACTCCGAGGCGACGATCGGGGACGCGACCCGCGTGGGCCTCGACTACAAGGACCTGCCGCGCGACGTGCGGCCCGGCGACGTGCTCCTGCTGGACGACGGCAAGCTGGTGCTCGACGTGGTGAGCGTGCAGGGACCCGCGATCCACACCGTCACGCGCCACGGCGGAACGCTCTCGAACAACAAGGGCATCAACCGCCAGGGCGGGGGCCTCACCGCGCCCGCGTTGACGCCCAAGGACATCGAGGACATCCGCACCGCGGCCGAGATGAGGGTCGACTACGTCGCGGTGTCGTTCCCGAAGAGCGGCGCGGACATGCACATGGCACGCGAGCTGCTGCGCGCCGCGGGCGGCCACGCCATGCTGATCGCCAAGATCGAGCGCGCCGAGGCGATTCCCGCCCTCGAGGACATCATGCTCGCCTGCGACGGCATCATGGTCGCCCGCGGCGACCTCGCGGTGGAAGTCGGGGACGCGACCGTGCCGGCGCTGCAGAAACGCATGATTCGCCAGGCGAGAGAGCTGAACAAGCTCACCATCACCGCAACACAGATGATGGAGTCGATGATCTCCAGCCCGGTGCCGACGCGCGCGGAAGTCTCCGACGTCGCCAACGCCGTGCTGGACGGCACCGACGCGGTGATGCTCTCGGCGGAATCGGCCTCGGGCCAGTACCCCGTGGAGACCATCGCCGCGATGAACCGCATCTGCATCGAGGCGGAGAAGTCCCAGCAGGTCACGCTCGAGAACGAGTTCCTGAATCGCGTCTTCACCCGGGTCGACCAGTCCATCGCGATGGCCGCCCTCTTCACCGCGTACCACCTCAAGGTGAAGGCGATCGCCGCCCTCACCGAGTCGGGGTCGACGGCCCTGTGGATGTCGCGCCTCAATTGTGGAGTCCCGATCTACGCGCTCACGGCGCAGACTTTCACGCGCTACCGCTGCACCCTCTTCCGCGATACCTACCCCCTGATGGTGAAGTACATCGGCCACGACCGCGAGGAGCTCCTCGCCGAGGCCGAGGCCGTGCTGGTGGCCAACGGGGTGGTGAAGCCGGGAGACCTCATCGTGATCACGATCGGCGAGCCCATCGGCAAGTCGGGCGGCACCAACACCATGAAGATCGTGCAGGTCGGCGAGCACCGCAACCGGCAGTAGGATTTTCCTGTAACGCACTGGAGGAAGGCATGGATGCGAAACTGATGAGCGAAACGGCGCGCGCGATGGTCGCGCCCGGCAAGGGGCTGCTGGCCGCCGACGAGAGCGCGGGCACCTGCAAGAAACGCTTCGACTCGGTGAACGTCGAGTGCACCGAGGAAAACCGCCGCGCCTATCGCGAGTTGCTCTTCGCCACACCCGGTATCGCGGACTTCGTGAGCGGCGTCATCCTCTTCGACGAGACGCTGCGCCAGAAGACGAAGGAAGGCGTGAACTTCGCCGAGTACCTGAAGAGGAACGGCATCATCCCCGGCATCAAGGTGGACGCCGGCGTCCATGACATGGCGCTGCACCCGGGCGAGAAGGTGACCGAGGGGCTCGACAAGCTCGCCGGGCGCATGCAGGAATACTTCAAGATGGGCGCGCGCTTCGCCAAGTGGCGCTCCGTGATCACCATCGGCGAGGGCATCCCGACGCAGGCCTGCCTCGACGCCAACGCCCACGCGCTCGCCCGTTACTCCGCGATCTGCCAGGAAGCCTCGATCGTTCCCATCGTCGAGCCCGAGGTGCTGCTAGACGGCAACCACAGCTCGGAGAGGAGCGAATCCGTGCACCTCGCCACG
>JBGOST010000477.1:0-2627 GCA_041476125.1 Usitatibacter sp.
GCCAAGAAGGACGACACCAAGAAGAAGAAGAAACCCGCCAGGAAGGTCAGGAAGAAGGCCGAAGCTCCCAAGATGGAGTCGGCGAAAGCCGACGCCGCGAAGCTCGACGCGAAGAAAGACGCGCCGAAGAAGTACTAATCCGGCAGGCGCGCGCCCCGCGAAGGGCGGAGCTGCGGCTCCGCCCTTCGCATTTGAGACCGCCTAAAATGGCGGTTTGATCTTTTGCGGTGCTTCGCAATGTCTGATCCTTCACGGTGCTTCGCAATGTCTGATCCTTCACGGTGCTTCGCAATGTCTGATCCTTCACGGTGCTTCGCAACCACGGCATGAAAATCGTCGTCGGTCTTTCGGGAGGAGTCGATTCCGCGGTCGCGGCACTGCTGCTCAAGCGCGCCGGCCACGACGTGGTCGGCCTCTTCATGAAGAACTGGGAGGACGACGACGACGACGAATACTGCTCCACGCGCGAGGACCTGATCGACGCCGTGTCCGCGGCCGAGAAGATCGGCATCGACATCGAGGCCGTCAACTTCGCCGCCGAGTATCGCGAGCGCGTGTTCGCGAGCTTCCTCGCCGAGTACCGCGCGGGCCGCACGCCCAACCCCGACGTGCTCTGCAACGCCGAGATCAAGTTCAGGGCGTTCCTCGACCATGCGCTCGCGCTCGGCGCCGAGCGGATAGCAACTGGCCACTACGCGCGCTTGGAAGAGCGCGACGGAGCCCTCGTGCTGCTCAAGGGAGTCGACCCCGGAAAGGACCAGAGCTATTTCCTGCACCGGCTGAACCAGGCGCAGCTTTCACGCACGCTCTTTCCGGTGGGCCACCTCCACAAGTCGGAGGTGCGCGCGATCGCCCGCGCGGCCGGGCTTCCGAACCACGCCAAGCGCGATTCCACCGGCATCTGCTTCATCGGCGAGCGCCCCTTTCGCCAGTTCCTCTCGCGCTACCTGCCGCGCGAGCCCGGCCCCATGGTGACTCCCGCGGGCGAGCGGGTCGGCGAGCATGAAGGGCTGATGTACTACACGATCGGCCAGCGCCAGGGCCTGGGCATCGGCGGGCGGCGCGACGGCGCCGGCGAGCCCTGGTACGTGGCGGGCAAGGACCTCGCATCCAACACGCTCACGGTCGTGCAGGGACACGATCACGCGCTGCTATTGAAGCGCAACCTGCGCGCGGCCGCTGCGAGCTGGGTGAGCGGGCACGCTCCTGCCGACGCGGCGCTCGGGGCCAAGACGCGCTACCGTCAGGCCGACGCCGCGTGCCGGTTGCGCTGCGAGGGGGACGAAGCCTTCGAGCTCGATTTCGCCGCGCCGCAGTGGGCGGTGACGCCGGGACAATCGGCCGTTGTCTACCGCGGCGACGTTTGCCTCGGCGGCGGGGTCATCGGCTAGCCGTTGGGCGCTTCGTTCAACCCGGCCGTGTGGCGGCGAACGAAGCGCGGCTCTCCAGGTTTTCGGCCCAGGCCTTGAGCGCGGGATCCTCACGCCAGCGAAATTCGGGAAGCCGGAACTCGAGCCAGAAGAGCGCGCAGCCGCAGGCGATGTCGCCGAGCGTCATCTGGCGCGCGGACGCCGGTTTCGCGGCGAGCGATCTCGCGATCGCAGCCACGCCCGCCTCCACCTTGTCGCGCTGGCGCGCGATCCATGCCGGGTCCTGGCGCGACGCCTCCCGTTTGCGCTCGAGAAAGATCGTGATGCCGGCGTCCGCGATGCCATCGCCGAGAGCCTCGTCGCGGCGAACGCGCGCCCGCTCCACCGCCGCCGCGGGAATGAAGCGGGTGCCCGGCAAGGTATCGAGGTATTCGGCGATCACCACCGAGTCGAAGAGCGATTCGCCGTCGTCGAGAATCAGCGCCGGCACCTTGAGCAGCGGGTTGAAGCGCGCCATCCGGGTGTCCGCCTTCCAGACGTCTTCCTCGACGAACTCGCACGCCAGGTTCTTTTCCGCGAGCAGCACGCGGATCTTGCGGACATAGGGACTGTTGCGCGATCCGATGAGCTTCATGGGGCCTCTGCTTGATGCGGCGTCCGGATGAGCGGCGCAGTATAGCAGCGGGTGGTAAGATTTCGCCCGCATGTCCTCGCCCCTCACGGCCCTCTCTCCCCTCGACGGGCGCTACGCCTCCAAGACCCGGGCGCTCCAGGATCATTTCAGCGAGTTCGCGTTGATGCGCGAGCGCGTGCGCGTCGAGGTCGAGTGGTTGAAGGCGCTCGCCGCGTGCGCCTCGTTCCGGCCCCTGAAGCCTTTCTCGCGCGCGAGCGTCGCGAAGCTCGATCGCGCGGTCGCCGAGTTCAAGGTGGCCGATGCCGAGCGCATCAAGGCGATCGAGGCGAAGACCAACCACGACGTGAAAGCGGTCGAATACTGGCTGCGCGAGCGCTTCGCGTCCAACGCGGAGGTGAGCGCGGCCGCGGAGTTCATCCACTTCGCCTGCACCTCCGAGGACATCAACAACCTCGCGCACGCGCGCATGCTGATGGGCGGCCGCGACGCGGTCCTGCTGCCGGCCATCGACCGCATCATCGCGCGCCTCGATGGCCTCGCGAAGGAGCATGCGGGGCTCGCGATGCTCGCCCGTACGCACGGGCAACCCGCGACGCCAACCACTCTGGGCAAGGAGATGGCCA
>JBGOST010000478.1:0-2625 GCA_041476125.1 Usitatibacter sp.
CCTCGCGCACCTCGAGCGGCGTTTCCTTCCTTCCCATCGAGACCACGGTCGTGCCCGTGGCCGGCGTCTTCTCGAAGGCCTCCGCGTAGCGCTCCATCGCGACGGTTCCCCACGCGTTGGCGACCGTGGTGCTCCATGTGCCGCGCAGTTGCCGGGAAAGGCTGCCGCGGACCAGCCGCCCGATATCGTCGTTCCAGGCCGGCTCTTCGAGCACGGCGAGCAACGCGCGGTTGGCGTTCACGTCGGCCGATACCATCAGCCACCACAACGCATCGGAGCGTTCGGTGGAGAACGTCATCACGGTGCCCTGGAAGTTCAGGCGGCTGCGCAGGATCGAAAGCGCGTGCTGCAGCCGCTCCTCGCGGTCGCGGATGCCTTCGACGCGCTTCAGGATTCCGATCCAGTCGATGAGCGCGGAGGTGGGCCAGCGCGCCGGATCGATGGCGATCGCGTCGAGCATTTCCGGCTTCGCGCGCTCGTGGCGGGCGAGTGCTTCGATCGCGGCGAGCTTGCGAATCGAGAGATCCGCGGTCGGCAGCCCCGTGCCGCGCACGATGCGCCCGTTGGCGAAGGCTTCGAGCCCCTTGAGCATGCGGCCGAGCGACTCCTCGGGCCATTCGCGCCCGTCCGCCGAGGCGATCTGCACCAGGTAGGTCGTGAGGACATCGCTGCCCTCCAGCTGCTCGCTCGGGAAATAGCGCGCGAGCCCGTCCCGATCGAGGTAGCTCGGAAGAGAGGCGCCGACCGCCGCCCAGAGGGCGTCGCTGCGAAGGCCGATCGCCTTCGAGGCGCGTTGCTCGAGGCAGGTGTAGACGTAATACGAGAACCATTCGCGAACCGCGGACATTTCGCCCGCGAGAGAAGCCTTCAGCTCCACACGGATGCCGCCGCGCCCCGGAACCGCGTCGTAGGGACGCTCGACGGGAAACTCGGTCGGCTTGTCGAGCCGCGCGAGCGTGGCCTGGTAGACGCGCACTGGGTGGACCTCGATCACTTCCTGCACGACGCGTAGCCGATCGCGCGCATCCCCGGGAGCGGTGGCGATGACTTCCCAGTGCAAGTTCTTCACGTTTACCGGCGCCTTCACCGGCAGGCTCACCAGCTTCGCCTCGTTGGCGGCGAGCGATACGCGCTGCTGACCCGCGCCCACGCTCTTGCGCGCCTTGTCGCCCGCCGCGCGGTCGTGGATCGTCCACGCGAGGCCTGCCTCGATCGCGCTCGCGGTGGTGTTGCGCAGCGTGAAGAGCGCGGTGAGCTCGTCCTGCTCGCGCACCACCGGCGGCAGTCCCGAGAGGAGCATCAGCTCCTGGGTCGTGCGGATGCTCGCCTGGCCGTGCCCGAACTTCGCCGCGCCCTGGTGCGAGACGGCGACGATGCGGAAGCTCGTGAGCGCGTCGTTCAACGGGATCTCGACCGTCGCGCGGCCCTGCGCATCGAGCGCGACGCGGCCTTTCCACAGGAGCAGCGTATCGAAGAGCTCGCGCGCGCCCGCCTTGCCGCCGCCTCCACCCGCCGCCACGGCCTTCTTGCCGAAGTGGCGCTTGCCGATCACGTGCCCCTGCGCCGTCGCGGTGACGACTTCGACCGGCCGCTGCCCGAGCATCGCGTCGAGGATCTTCCACGACGCGTTGTCCATCAGCTCGAGCAGCCCTTCGTCCACGGCGGCGAGCGCGACCTCGGCGTTCGCGGCCGGCTTGCCCGCGCTGTCGGTCACCTCGATCGCGACGCGCGCCTTCTCGCGCACGCGGAACACCGTCTGCGACGGCGTGACCTTCACCTTCAGCTCGTATTCACGCCACCCGACCTTGATCTCCGCCATGCCGAGCTTGTATGCGGGCTTGGCGAGATCAACGAGCGCCGTGGGTCGCTTCGCCTGCGCATCGCGGCCGCTCGTGGGCACGCGCCCGCGCACGGCAAGCGCCGAGACATAGACGTTCGGCCCGTAGTGGCCGGCGATCGGCACCTCGATCACCGGCGACTTTCCCTCCAGCGTGACGATCTTGTGCGCGAGCACGCCTTCGCGCTCCACCGTGACGAGCACCGTCGCCTTGCGGAACGGCATGCGCACCTGCAGGCGCGCCGTTTCCCCGGGCTCGTAGCGGCGCTTCTCGGGAACGAGGTCGATGCGATCGTTGCTGGACGGGTCGAACCACCACTCGCCGTCCCCCACCACCCAGACGCTCGCGGTGGCGAACGCGGCACGGTTCGCATCGTCGGCGACACGCGCGCGAAGGATGAGCTCGCCCGTCATGCCGGGCTTCACTTCGCAGAAGGTAAGGCCGCGCGCGTCGGTCGTGGCGCTGCAGCCCGCGCCGACCTTGCGCGTCTCGGTGACCGAATCGTAGGCGTAGAAGCCGCCCAGCACACGGCGCCGGTTCGAGAAGTACTTGCGCTCGTACACGTCGATCGCGACCGCCCTGCCCGCCATCGGACGCCCCGCCGTGTCGACCGCCACGACCTGGACCTTCACTCCGGACTTCGTAGCAGCCCAGCCATCGGGGCGAATGCCGACGTAGAGGCCCGCGGCGTGCAGCGCGACCCGCGTGGAGGCCGCGAGCCGCTCGCCGTTGGGATCGTCGTATTCCATCTCCACCACGAGGCTCGACGCCCGCTCGGCCGGCGCGA
>JBGOST010000479.1:0-2616 GCA_041476125.1 Usitatibacter sp.
CCGAGAAGATCTTGGACTGCGTGGTGAGCTGCGCGTGGGTCTCGAGCCCGATGACGACTTCCCAGTCGCTCATGCGAACTCCCGCGGCGCCTTGGCGTGCCAATCGGTCGCTTGCTGGAACGCGTGCGCCACCGAGAGCATGCGCGCCTCGTCGAAATAGTTGCCGACGATCTGCAATCCGACGGGGCGGCCCTTGTTGCCGAAGCCGCACGGGATCGACATGCCGGGGAGCCCGGCGAGGTTGATGGGGATCGTGTAGAGATCGTCGAGGTACATCTGCACCGGGTCCTTCGACTTGGCACCCAGATCGAACGCGACCGACGGCGCCGCGGGGCCCATGATGACGTCGCACTTCCCGAACGCTTCGGTGAAGTCGCGCGCGATGAGACGGCGGATCTGCTGCGCCTTCAGGTAATAGGCGTCGTAGTAGCCGTGCGAGAGCACATAGGTGCCGATCAGGATGCGCCGCTTCACTTCGGCGCCGAAGCCTTGCGCACGGGTCTTGCGGTACATGTCGGCGAGGTCGGCGTATTCGCTCGCGCGATATCCGTAGCGCACGCCGTCGTAGCGCGACAGGTTCGATGAGGCTTCGGCGGGCGCGAGCACGTAATACACGGGAACCGACAGGTGCTGGTTGGGCAACGCCACCTCGACCACGACGGCGCCCAGCTTCTTGTACTCCTCGATCGCCGCGTAGATTGGATCGCCCACGTCGCGCGCCAGGTCCTTCGAGAAGTATTCGCGCGGCATGCCGATGCGCAGCCCCTTCACGCCGCGCTCGAGGCCGCCCACGTAGTCGCCCTTCGGCAGGTCGAGACAAGTCGAGTCGCGCGGGTCATACGCGGCCATGACGTCGAGCACCATCGCGAGATCCTCGGCGCTCTTCGCGAGCGCCCCGCCCTGGTCGAGCGACGAGGCGAAGGCGACCATGCCGTAGCGCGACACGCGTCCGTACGTCGGTCGCAGCCCGCTCACCCCGGTGAACGATGCGGGCTGGCGAATCGATCCGCCAGTATCGGTGCCGGTGGCCGCCGGAGCCAGCCGCGCCGCGACCGCAGCCGCGGAACCGCCCGAGCTGCCGCCGGGGACCGCCGCCTTGTCCCACGGATTCTTCACCGGGCCGAAAAACGAGTTCTCGTTCGACGAGCCCATGGCGAACTCGTCCATGTTGGTCTTGCCGAGGATCACCGCACCGGATTTGTTGAACTGCTCGATCACGTGGGCGTCGTACGGTGCGATGAAATTCTCGAGGATCTTCGAGCCGCACGTCGTGCGCCAGCCCTTGGCGCAGAAGAGGTCCTTGTGCGCGATCGGGATTCCGGTGAGCGCAGCAGCCTCGCCGCGCGCGATGCGCGCGTCGGCGGCGCGCGCCTGCGCGAGGCTCTTCTCCGCGTCTACCGTGATGAATGCGTTCAACGCGTCGCCCACGCCCGCGATGCGATCGAGGAAGCAGCGCGTGACCTCCACGCTCGACACTTCCTTTGCCGCAAGAAGGCCGGAGAGCTTCTTCAGCGTCGAAGTGTGCACGTCACTCGATCACTTGGGGCACGAGGTACAGCCCGTCCTCGACCGCGGGAGCGATCGACTGGAACGATTCGCGCTCGTCCGTTTCAGTGACGCGATCCTCGCGCAGCCGCTGCGTGACTTCCTGTGGATGCGACATCGGCGTGACGCCCGCCGTATCCACCGCGGCCATCTCATCGACCATCGCGAGGATGTCGTTCAACTGGCGTTGCATCTCGGCCGCCTCCGCGCCGGAAAGCTCCAGCCGCGCGAGATCGGCGATGCGGGCGATTTGTTCGAGGGAAAGCATGCGAAAGTGCAGCTAAGGCCTTAATTCAGCGCGATTTTGGGCTATTATATTGCACCGTCCCAGACGGGGCGATGCGGCAACCCGAAACCCCTTACGGATCAAGATGTTCTCCTTCGTTTCGAAGTACTTCAGCACCGATCTCGCGATCGACCTCGGCACCGCCAACACCCTCATCTACGTACGCGGCAAGGGGATCGTCCTCGACGAGCCTTCCGTCGTGGCCATTCGCCAGGAAGGCGGGCCCAACGGCAAGAAAACCATCCAGGCCGTCGGCCTCGCCGCCAAGCAGATGCTCGGGCGCACGCCCGGCAACATCACCGCCATCCGCCCGATGAAGGACGGAGTCATCGCCGACTTCACCATCACCGAGCAGATGCTCAAGTACTTCATCAAGAAGATCCACGACAACCAGTGGTTCCGCCCCAGCCCGCGCATCGTGATCTGCGTGCCCTACGGCTCGACGCAGGTCGAGCGGCGCGCGATCAAGGAAAGCGCCATCGGGGCGGGCGCCTCGCAGGTGTTCCTCATCGAGGAGCCGATGGCGGCGGCGATCGGCGCCGACCTGCCGATCGCGGACGCGACCGGCTCGATGGTCGTGGACGTCGGCGGCGGCACCACGGAGGTGGGCGTGATCTCGCTCGGCGGGATCGTGTATTCGGCCTCGGTGCGCGTCGGCGGCGACAAGTTCGACGAGGCGATCATCAACTACATCCGCCGCAACTACGGCATGCTCATCGGCGAATCGACCGCGGAGAACGTGAAGAAGCAGATCGGCTCGGCGTTCCCGGGAAGCGAAGTGCGCG
>JBGOST010000480.1:0-2615 GCA_041476125.1 Usitatibacter sp.
CACCGTGAGGCGCGTCTCGTAGACGTAGAACTCCATGCGGTCGAGCTCGCGCAGCAGGTCGTTGGGAAACTCGATGTCGGCCTTGTCGATCTCGTCGACCAGGACCACCGCCTGCTCGGGGGATTCGAAGGCCTGCCACAGCACGCCCTTCAGGATGTAGTTGGCGATCTCGCCCACGCGCTCGTTGCCGAGCTGCGAATCGCGCAGGCGCGAGACCGCGTCGTACTCGTAGAGCCCCTGCTGGGCCTTGGTGGTGGACTTGATGTGCCACTGGTAGAGCGGCTTGCCGAGCGAGCGCGCCACCTCCTCGGCGAGCATCGTCTTCCCGGTGCCGGGCTCGCCCTTGATGAGGAGCGGCCTCTCGAGCGTGATCGCCGCGTTCACCGCGAGCTTCAGGTCCTCGTCGGCGACGTAGGTGTCGGTTCCCTGGAACTTCATCGCAAAATTTTACCACCCGCGGCTAACCCTTTCGTCCCGGCACTGCGTTTACACCCCAGTCCCAACCCACGGAGGCCTTCCATGAACAAGATTCGCCCGCTGGCTCGTCTCATTTCCGGCGCGTTCGCAAATACGTCTATTTCCGGCGCATTCGCGGCCACGGCCCTCGCCGCCGTCTTTCCCCTCACCGCGGCGGCGCAGACCGCCCTCACCATCTACTCCAGCGCCCAGCCCGGGTCCATCAACGCGCAGACGTACAAGAGCGGCGGGGAAGGCGCGGTCGTTCCCGGCTACGCCCTGGTGCGCGAGGAGCGCATGTTCACGCTCAAGTCCGGGCGCAACCTCCTGCGCGTGAACGACGTCCCGGGCTTGATCGACCCGACGACGGTCGCGTTCACCTCCCTCACCGACCCGAAACGCACGCGTGTCATCGAGCAGAACTTCGAATTCGACCTGACCAGCCAGGCGAAGCTGCTGTCGCGGTATCTCGATCGCGAGGTCGTCGTCGACCAGGGGCGCGAGAAAGGCGTGGACACCATCACCGGGACCCTCATCGGCACACAAGGCGGGCTCACGCTGCGCCAGGCCGACGGCAGCGTACGCATCCTCGCCCACTACTCGCAGGTGCGATTGCCGGGCCTTCCCGGCGGCCTCATCAGCAAGCCCACGCTCGTCTGGGACATCGACACCGCCACCGCGGCCGCCCACAAGGCGCGCTTCACCTACCAGACCGGCGGCATGACGTGGTGGACCGACTACAACCTCACCTACTCGGAGCCCAAGCCGGGCGCGTGCAAGGTCGACGTGGCCGCGTGGGTCACGATCGTGAACCAGTCGGGGGCTTCGTTCGCCGACGCGAAGTTGAAGCTCATCGCGGGCGACGTGCAGCGCGCCCAGCCGCGCGGCTACGCCGTGCCGCAAGCGGCGGCGTTTCGAGCGCGCGATGAGGCCAAGGCCGATGCCTTCGTGGAGAAGGCGTTCTTCGAGTACCACCTCTACACCCTCGGGCGCCTCACCTCGCTCGCCAACAACTCGACCAAGCAGGTCGAGCTCTTCCCCACGGCGGCCGGCGTCGGTTGCGAGAAGACGCTCGTCTACTACGGGCAGGGCTCCGGTTACCCGTACTACTACTACGGCTCGCCGGCGACCGACCGCAACCTGGGCGTGCAGTCCAACAAGAAAGTCGACGTCTACCTGCGGGTGAAGAACGCCGCCGCCAACGGCCTGGGCGTGCCGCTGCCCGCGGGCAAGATCCGCGTCTCGAAGCTCGACACCGCCGACGGCAGCCTCGAGTTCATCGGCGAGGACCTGATCGACCACACGGCGCGTGAGGAGACGGTGCAGATCAAGCTGGGCTCGGCCTTCGATGTGGTCGGTGAGCGCCGGCAGGTCGATTTCCGCATCGACACGAACGCGCATTGGATCGAGGAGGACATCGAGGTGAAGGTGCGCAACCAGAAGCCGGACGAGACAGTGAGCGTTCTGGTGAAGGAGAACCTCTACCGTTGGAGCAACTGGACACTCCTGCGCAGGAGCCACGATTTCACCAAGGAAGACGCCCGCACCATCCACTTCCCGCTGCGCATCGCCCCGAAAGCCGAGGCGGTGGTGCGTTATACGGTCCGATACACGTGGTGAGCTAGAGCCGCGGAGAGGAAAGAGGGAGTGGAAATCGGGCAAGCAACGAGCCCGATTTCCACTCCCTCTTTCCTCCCCGCCTCTTAATGGCTTCCCCCGGCGCGCGGTATTCGCTGAGAAAGTCGTCCCACACGGTCGCAAGATTGGATAGCGGATCCGTGAGAGGTAAGAATCACCTTCGCGAGAATGCTGTCCGGTATATTCATCGGCGCCGTGAGCGTGCGTACGGGTCACGGCGACAATGAATATGCCCGCCGTATCGCTTCGCGGCACCGATTCTTACCTCTCACGGATCGGTGCAAACGTCTCGCGCCCATGTGGGACGACTTCCGAGCGAATACCAGTTGGAGGAGTTGCCGTTGAGAGGCGATGAGAAATGGGGTGGGTCAATCGCGTTCGTTGCTTACGCGATTGACCCACCCCCATTTCTCATCGCGGCCCGAAGCCGCTGGCAAGAAGACTCAGTTCTTGCGAATGACCGCGCAAGCGATGCGCGGACCGGCGTTGCCGGTCGGCTGGGTCTTGTAGTCGTCGGGGTC
>JBGOST010000481.1:0-2615 GCA_041476125.1 Usitatibacter sp.
GCCGCGTTACATGCGCCTGGTGGAGATCATCCCCACGCCCGACACCGACCCGGCGATCCTCGATCGCCTCGAGACCTTCCTCACCACCACGCTCGGCAAGGGCGTCATCCGCGCCAAGGACACGCCCAACTTCGTGGCGAACCGCGTCGGCGTGTTCTCGATGCTGGCGACGATGCACCACACCACGGCGTTTAAGCTCGGATTCGACGAGGTGGACGCGCTCACGGGACCCGCGATCGGGCGCGCGAAGAGCGCCACCTACCGCACCGCGGACGTGGTCGGCCTGGACACCATGGCCCACGTGGTGAAGACCATGGCCGACACGCTGCCCTCGGATCCGTGGGCCGCGTACTACAAGGCGCCGGAGTGGCTCGCGCAACTCATCGCGAAGGGGGCGCTGGGGACGAAGACCGGCGCGGGCATCTATGTGAAGAAGGGCAAGGACATCCTCGTCCTCGATCTCGCGAAGAAGGACTATCGGCCCGCTGCGGGAATCGTGGCCGAAGAGGTGCAGGCGATCCTCAAGGAAAAGAACCCGGGCGAGCAGCTCGCGAAGCTGCGCGCTTCTTCGAGCCCGCAAGCGCAATTCCTGTGGGCGATCTTCCGCGACGTTTTCCACTATGTCGCGGTGCACCTGGGCGAGATCGCGCACAGCGCGCGCGACGTCGACTTCGCGATCCGCTGGGGCTTCGGCTGGCAGCGCGGCCCGTTCGAGCTGTGGCAGGCCGCCGGATGGCAGAAGGTCGCGAAATGGATCGAGGAAGACATCGCCGCCGGCAAGGCGATGGTGAAGGCGCCGCTGCCCAAGTGGGTGAGCGACGGCCGGCAGGGCGTGCACTCGCCCGAAGGCTCGTATTCGGCCGAGAGCGGCAAGATGGTGCCGCGCTCCACGCTCCCCGTGTACTCGCGCCAGCTCTTTCCCGAGACCGTGATCGGCGAGAAGCCGGCCGAGCGCGGCGTGACCGTGTTCGAGGACGAGGGCGTGCGCATGTGGCACCAGGGCGATCGCATCGCGATCGTTTCCTTCAAGAGCAAGATGCATTCCCTCGGCAGCGAGGTATTGCTGGGGCTCAATCGCGCCATCGACGAGGCGGAGCGCCACTTCGACGCGCTCGTCATCTGGCACGACGCGCCGTTTGCCGTCGGCGCCAACCTGAAGGCGGCGCTCGAGTCGCTCAAGGCGGGGAAGTTCGACGAGTTCGAGAAGATGGTGGCGCTGTTCCAGCAGACCTCGCAGCGGCTCAAGTACAGCCTGGTTCCCACGGTGGCCGCGGTCGAGGGCATGGCGCTGGGCGGCGGATGCGAATTCGCGATGCATTCGCAGCGGGTCGTGGCGGCGCTTGAGAGCTACCTCGGCCTGGTCGAGGCCGGCGTGGGGCTGCTCCCCGCGGGCGGAGGGCTCAAGGAATTCGCCGAGCGCGCCGCGGCGTGGGCCAAGGGCGGCGACACGTTTCCCGAGCTGCAGCGCGTCTTCAGGCAAGTCGCCATGGGTGAAACCTCGAAGAGCGCCGAGGAAGCGCGCGAGCGCGGCTTCCTCAAGCCCGGCGACCTCGTGGTGTTCCATCCGGCCGAGCTGCTCCATGTGGCCAAGCAACAGGCGCGCGCAATGGCCGAATCGGGCGTGCGCCCCGCGTTGCCTACCGCGCAAATTCCGGTCGCGGGCGACACCGGCATCGCCACGCTCAAGATGATGCTCGTGAACATGAAGGAGGGAGGCTTCATCTCCGGGCACGACTACGAGATCAGCTCGCGGATCGCCGAGACCCTTTGCGGCGGCGCCATAGAGCCGGGAAGCCTGGTCGACGAGAAGTGGCTCCTCGATCTCGAGCGGCGCAACTTCGTCGCGCTGGCGAAGATGCCGAAGACCCAGGAGCGAATCGAGTTCATGCTGAAGACCGGCAAGGCGCTCCGCAACTAGCCATGGCCAAGCTGGGCGCGGCCCTCTTCTGCCTCGTCTTCGTCGTCACCTTCGGCGGCGTCGGCCTCGGCGCGACCTGGGCGATCGCGAGCACGATCCACGACTCGATGCGCGCGAGCGACTGGGTCAAGGTGAGGGCGAGCGTCGATCCGCTCCCCGCGGAGCGCTACCGCTACTCGTACCAGGGACATGACTACACCGGCACGCGCCTGGGAACCTTCGCGCTCGGCGGCTCGGACGACATCGACGATTGGGGCGATCGCCTCGCCACTTACCTGCGCGAAGCGCGCGAATCGGGCAAGCCGATCATGGTGTACGTGAATCCCGACAATCCGGCCGAAGCGCTGATCGACCGCGACATCCGCTGGAAGCTGTTGCTGTTCGCCTCTCCTTTCGCGCTCGTCTTCGGCGGCGTCGGGCTGGGCGCGCTCTATGCGATGATCCGCGTCCTCAAGCCGTCCAAGACCGAAAAAAAAACGGGCTCTGCCGCGGACGGGCGAGTGATCGCGGCGAGCGGCGGCAGCAGCGTCGCGGCCATGTGGATCTTCGCGCTCATCTGGAACGCGATCTCGTGGCCCATCGCGATCCTCGCCGTGCCGGAGATGCTGCAGGCGGAAAACTGGGTCGGCCTCGTGGTGCTGCTGTTCCCGTTCTTCGGCCTGATGATGCTGTGGGGCGCGATCAAGGTGACGTTCAC
>JBGOST010000482.1:0-2608 GCA_041476125.1 Usitatibacter sp.
CCCGCGGCGCGTTCTCGAGCGTGATGCCGCCGATCGCCACCACGGGCAAGCCGGAATTCCTCGCCGCCGCGGCGAGATTCTCGAGCCCGGCGCGGCGCGCTCCGGGCTTGGTGGCCGAAGCGAAGACGCTGCCGATCGCGACGTAGTCGGCGCCCGACCCCGCCGCGCTCCCCGCGAGCCGTGGATCGTCGTAGCACGAGACCCCGATGAATCCGCGGGGAAAGGCGGCGCGGGCGCCACACACGTCCGCATCGTCGCGGCCCAGGTGCACCCCGTCCGCGCCCGCCGCGATCGCGAGCTCGACCGAATCGTTGACGATGAGGGGCACGCGGCGCGCGCGGCACAGTTGCGCGAGCCGCCGCGCCTGCTCCAGGGCGAGACCGGGCGCGGCCTCCTTGGCCCGATACTGCACCAGCGCGGCGCCGCCTTCGATGCATTCCTCGACGCGCGCGGCGAGCCATGCGGTGTCGCCCGACTCCGGAGTGATCGCGTAGAGCCCGCGCAGCGATTCACGCTCGGCCTTACTTGCCATCGGAATCGGCCGCGCCCTCGCGCGCCCAGAAGAGCCGGTCGGGAAGGTACTGCCCCATGCCGGGACGGAAGGCGTGGGCCAGCGCATGCCAGGTGTAGTCCTGCGCCTCGTACACCGCGTCTCCGATGTCCAGGCCGCGCGCGAGGTTGGCGGCGAGCGCGGAGGCGAGCGTGCAGCCCGAGCCGTGGTAGCTGCCGGGCAGCCGCTGCCAGGTGTCGGCGCGAAGCACGCCGCCGCGATGGTAGAGCGTGTTCACGACATCGGCCGTCGAATCGTGGGTGCCGGTGACGAGGACGTACTCGCAGCCGCTGTCGAGGAGCACCTGCGCGCATTCGGCGAGCCCGACCTCGTCGTTGTCGTCCTCGCCCGCCAGCCGGCGAAGCTCCGTGATGTTCGGCGTCACCACCGTGCTCTGCGGCACCAGCAGCTCCCGGATCGCGCTCACCATGTCCTCGCCGGCGAACTCGTCGCCGCGGCCGGAAGCGAACACCGGATCGAGCACCAGCGGCACGTCGGGATAGTCGGAAACGACCTCGGCCACCACGGTGACGATCTCGGTGGAGCCCAGCATGCCCATCTTGAAGGCCGCCACCGGCATGTCCTCGAGAATGCAACGCGCCTGGTCGGCGACCCAGTCCGGATCGATCGCGAGGAAGGATTCCACGCCCGCGGTGTCCTGCACGGTGAGTGCGGTCACCACGGAAAGGGGATAGCAACCCATGCTCGCGAGCGCCAGCAGGTCGGCCTGCAGGCCCGCGCCGCTCGTGGGATCGGTCGCGGCGAACGTGAGGACTGCGGGAAGGGAAGGGACGTTTTCGCTCATTCGAAACGCGAGCCGCGATAGGGGGATTACACTTGAAACCCGGCCTGCGTTGCGCGCGCCAACCGGGGGTCGCTACGATGCTTCAAGGGAGCGCGCGCGTCCTCGCATTCTACTCAACCCAACCTGCGTTCGCCTATGTCCTCGACCGCGCAAGTCGCGCTGCCTTACAAGATGTGGCGCTGCCTCGCATGCGGCCTCATCTACGACGAGGCCGAGGGCTGGCCCGAAGACGGCATAGCACCGGGCACCCGCTGGGAAAACATTCCGGCCGGGTGGTGCTGTCCCGAATGCGGGGCACGCAAGGACGACTTCGAGATGGTCGAGTCCTGACTCTGGAGCCGTCGCCGGCCCCGGCGGTGAAGCTCCGAAAAGGGTTGAGAAGAGCTGGCTTAACAGTTGTTTTAGCTGGACAATAGGAATAATCTCAAGATCGCGTAGAACGCGGCTGCGGGTAGTCGAGGGAGGGGTGCGGACCGCGAGCGCTTTCCCCGACGCAGCCGAAATCGAAATCGAGGAAAGTGTGGCGGACTCCAAGAACCTCACCGGCGTGCGCGTGATGGTCATCGACGACAGCAACACCATCCGGCGCAGCGCGGAGATCTTTCTCATGCAGGCCGGCTGCCAGGTGATCCTGGCGGAGAATGGCTTCGACGCGCTCTCGAAGATCGCCGACCACCAGCCCGACCTCATCTTCTGCGACATCATGATGCCGCGCCTCGACGGCTACCAGACCTGCGCGCTCATCAAGAAGAGCGGCAAGCACCGCGCGACGCCGGTGATCATGCTGTCGTCGAAGGACAGCCTCTTTGACCGCGCGCGTGGCCGCATGGTCGGTTCCGACGAGTACCTCACCAAGCCGTTCACCAAGGAAAGCCTGCTGAGGGCCGTCGAATCGCACCTCGCGCAGCGCAGTCCCGCCTGAAGACAACCCACTCGAATTCCCACGACGGAGCGATCGCGAACATGGCCATCAAGAAAATCATGGTGGTGGATGATTCCCCCACGGAGCGAGCCTTCATCGAGGGCCTGCTGAAAAAGCGCGGCTACGAGGTGCTGCTGGTCGATAGCGGGGAAGCGGCCATCGAGCGCTCCAAGAGCGAGCAGCCGGACCTGATCCTCATGGACGTCGTGATGCCGGGATTGAACGGCTTCCAGGCGACGCGCGCCATCACGCGCGAGGAGAAGACGAAGCACATCCCGGTCATCATCTGCACCACCAAGGACCAGGAGACGGACAAGATCTGGGGGCTGCG
>JBGOST010000483.1:0-2595 GCA_041476125.1 Usitatibacter sp.
CGCGCGCGAGCTCCTCGATGTGCTGGAGAAAGTGGCGCGAAAGTAGAGCGACCGGGCGAAGTGCCCGCGACCTAGAAGATCGTGATGCGGTCGAAGTCCGAGCCGTGATCCACGATCTCCTCGACGGTCGACTCCTTCATCCCCTCTTCCCATGTGTGCACGCCGCGCCCGCGCGTGCCCATGCCGCTCGGCACCACGAGCGTTCCCGGAATGTTGATCTTCTCGAGCGCGGGCAGCCGGAAGCCCTGGACCCACTGCGCGCTCGCGCGATTGCGTGCGTCGGAGGCGCGCACCGCGATCGGGACCGGCTTGCCGGGAAAGAGATTGATGGTGGCGATGATGCGCCCGTCCGTCTCCGTCACGAGCTCGCTCATCGTTCCGAGGAAGAAGGGGGCGGTATCGCCCAGGCGCACCGCCACCAGGCGCCCGATCGCGACTCCGCGCGAAGAAGTCTGCGGGCGCTGCACGCGCACCGCGCCCAGCATCTCGTCAGCCACGGGCCAGGGTTCCACGCTGTAGTTGTGGTCGGCCACCATGCGGCTCTGGGTTCGCTCGGTGACGCGCCCGAACACTTCGATGTCCTGTTTCTCCTGCTGCGTGAGCTCGCGCGTCTTGTCGGGCTGCTCGAAGGTCTTTCCGCCGCTCACGAAGAAGTGGATCTCGGGCATGCCGAAGACGAGCCCCGCCTTTTCCTGCTGCGGGGGCTTGCCCGGCGGCCGCGGCGGAACGCCCTCGCACCAGAGCTTGTGCAGGCGCTTCAACTCCGCAATCGGGTCCAGGGCGCTCGCCTGCTGCGGCAGGCCGAGCGTCACCGCGTCTTCGCCCTTCTCCAGTCCCATGATGCGCTTGCGGATGCTGCGCGAGAGCACCGATGTGTCGACGATGCGCTGCCCCTCCTTCAGGTCGGGCCGGGGCTGGGGCCGCGCGCCGATGTCCCGCGCCAGGTCCACGACGAGCGGATCGATCTTGGCCGTATCCCCTTCTGCGGGCGCGGCGAGGACGCGCACCCTTCCACGAACCCAGAGCTTGAGGACCGCCTCGGCGAAGTCCATCTGCGGCGAAGTCATCTGCGAAAGGAACGCCGCCTGGAAGAGGACGACCTGCGCGTACGCCTCCATCACGCCGGAGGTGCCGTCCTCGCCTTCGAGCGAATCCTTCACCGCTTCCGCGAGCTTCTGCGCGCCTTCGGCAAGAACGTATTCCTGGTGCAGCCGGCTCCAGAGCTGCGGGTCGAAGCGCCGGTAGACAAGCGCATGGAACAGCATCTGCGTGCCGATGTAGCGCACGATCCTCTGCGTGAGGAGCGCGCCGAGGCGCGCGAGCTCACCCTGGCCCGCCTGCGCCTCCTCGCGGCAGCGCCGGTAGCCCGCCTCCATCTCCTCCAGGAGGGAGCGCCCGTTGGACCAGGCGCTGGAGTCGTTGGCGGTGAGCGGAATCGTCTTTCCGAAATAGCGCGCGCGTTGCTCGCCCTGGAGGAAGGCGATCTTGTCGCGCATCAGCTCGAGGCATTTCAGGCGCTCCATGCCGTCGAAATCCGATCCATTGAGAGCGCGCAGGCTCTCCAGGACGAGCATTTGCGCCTGGGGAATGTTGGTGAGCGGCAGCGCGTTCAGCCACTCCTTGCAGCCGCGCGCATCGGCAAAGGCGAGCGAGCCGCGGGTAGGGGGTTGCTGGACGGACATCGCGTTCTAGCCGTTCAGACGCGCGGTGATCGCCGCGGCGAGGCCCGCCGCGCGCTTGACGCGCTCTTCGGAAACCGCGCGCTCGCGCTGCGGGGCGGCCCAGATCGGATTCGGGAAATGGCGATCGTCGCGAAAGCGCGGCACGATGTGCCAATGCACATGCGGCGTCATGTTGCCCAGGCTCGCCACGTTCATCTTGTCGGGCTGCATTGTCTCGCGCACCGCCTCCTCTACGGCGAACACCACCGCCATGAGAGCGCTGCGCTCGCCCTCGCCCAGATCGGTGAGCTCGCGAGCATGGCGCCTGAGGATCACCCGGCAGAAGCCCGGATAGTCGGGCTCGTCGACCCTCACCACGCGGCAAAGGTCATTCTGCCAGAGCACGGGCCCGCCGGGGCTATCGCAGAACTCGCAGGCGGCCGCCGCCCCGGGGGGGCTCAAAACGGGATCCTCACGATGGGGTTGGATCCCGATGTGCCGTCGATGGTGTAAGTCATGACGCCCATACCCAAGTCCGAAAACGTGAAGGTAACACTCCCCGCGGGCTGCACCGAGTGGCGGCTCACGTCATAGGGCACGCCCAGCCAGGCGGGCCCCGCGGGCCGATATGCGGTGCCGGTATACACGTTGGCCGCCGTCCAGCTGCCCCCGGGAATCACGAACCAGGTCGCGCGCCCCTCGCTGTCATAGGTGTACCAGAGCGCGAACAGCGTGCGGTATTGCTGGTTGATGGTCACGCCCCAGCCGTCCTGCGAGGAGCCGCCCCACCACAGGTCGCCGAAGGAGGCCACGGGAGTGGCATCGGGAACGCCGAAGCCCAGGCGCTGGATGCTCTTCGCCGCCGAAACGCCGTTGATGGTGTAGGCGAGCGTGGCGCTCGACGCGCTGGTGAACGTGATCGTCGCGACGCCGA
>JBGOST010000484.1:0-2591 GCA_041476125.1 Usitatibacter sp.
GGGCGCGCGCCTCGTGCACGGTGTCGAACACCGGCAGATCGAGATGCCTGGTGCCGCCTTTGCCCGGGGTGACGCCGCCGACCATCTTCGTCCCATAGGCGATCGCCTGCTCGGAGTGGAAGGTGCCCTGCGAGCCGGTGAAGCCCTGGCAGATCACGGTCGTCGCGGCATTGACGAGGATCGCCATCACGCCGCCTCCCGGGAAGCCGCGACGACTTTGCGCGCGGCATCCTCGAAATTCTCGGCGGCCAGCAGCGGCAGCCCCGACTGGCTCAGGATGCGCCGGCCGAGCTCGACATTGGTGCCTTCGAGGCGGACCACCAGGGGCACATGCAGATTGACCTCGCGCGCCGCCGAGACGATGCCTTCGGCAATGACGTCGCAGCGCATGATGCCGCCGAAGATGTTGACGAGGATCGCCGCGAGCTTCGGGTTGCGCAGCATGATCTTGAAGGCTTCCGTCACCTTCTCGGTGGTGGCGCCGCCGCCCACGTCGAGGAAGTTGGCGGGATTTCCGCCGTAGAGCTTGATCACGTCCATGGTCGCCATCGCGAGCCCCGCGCCGTTCACGAGGCAGCCGATGTCGCCGTCCAGCTGGATATAGGACAGGTCGTATTTCGAGGCCTCGACTTCGGCGGGATCCTCTTCCTCGAGGTCGCGCATCGCGACGATGTCGGGATGGCGGAAGAGCGCGCTGGAATCGAAATTCAACTTGGCATCGAGCGCGACCACGCGGCCGTCGCCCGTAGTGATCAACGGGTTCACCTCGGTGAGCGAGCAGTCGCACTCGTCGAATACCTTGTAGATGCCCTTGAAGAGCTCGCGGGCCTGCGGCACCAGCGCCGAGGGAATGCCGATCTTGTGCGCGAGGAGCTCGGCCTCGGTGTCCTTCAGCCCCATGAACGGATCGACAGCGACCTTGTGGATCTTCTCCGGGGTGTGCTCCGCGACTTCCTCGATGTTCACCCCACCCTCGCTCGATCCCATCATCACCGCGCGCTGCAGCCCGCGATCGACGACGACGGCGAGGTAATACTCCTTCTGGATGTCCGCGCCTTCCTCGATCAGCAGGCGCCGCACCACGCGCCCCTGCGGCCCGGTCTGGTGCGTGACAAGCGTCATGCCGAGCATCTTCGTGGCGAGATCGCGCACCTCCTCGATCGAGCGCGCGAGCTTGACGCCGCCGCCCTTGCCGCGGCCACCGGCGTGGATCTGCGCCTTGACGACCCAGACGGAACCGCCCAGCGTCTTCGCGGCGGACAGCGCCTCGTCGACCGAGAACGCGGCGACGCCGCGCGGCGTCGCCACGCCGTACTTGCGGAAGATTTCCTTGCCCTGGTATTCGTGGATGTTCATGAGGAAGGAGACGTGCGCGGCGCGAGTGCGATGCAGTCGCGCATTCTAGCAACCTTTGGGGACAGACCACTTGTTCCTCGATATGGGACAAGTGGTCTGTCCCCGGTGTTCAATGATGGTCCGGCTCGCTCACTGGCTCGATGGCTTCGGTGCCGCGATACCACTTCGGATAGAACCTCGCGACCGCGGGCTTGGTCTCGTCGAGCGCGTGGCAGCGGTCGAGCTGGAATGGCCTCGCCTCGGGATCCTGCAGGCGCTGCCCCGCCATCGTCTGGTACGCGGCCGTGGCCAGCGAAGCCGCGAGCTCGGTGATGTGCGTGCAGCCGCGCACGCCCGCGAACAATTCCTTCACGCGCTGGTGGTACCCGGGGCGTATCGCCAGCCCGATCAGCTTCCGGTACGCGGGAACGATGTCGTCGCAATACCCGGCGTAGGGCATGGCGTCCATCGCCGCCTCGGCATCGACGATGCTGAGGTTGCGATCCACCGTGATGCGCAGCCACATCGAGTGGATCGCTTGTCCCGCCGGGCGGATGCCTGCGGCGAGCTTGAAGTCGTAGGGCTTGGTGTCGAGGAGATGCCCTTCGATGTCGTAGAGGCCGTCGCCGCGCTTGAACCCGCGGATCTCGATCGAGCGGCTGTGCAGCGGCTCGCGCCCGGCCTTCGGCTCAAGCCCGGACATCGGCCGTAGGCGACACGGCGCCCGTCCTGCGCGCCTGGCGGATGGCCTCGGCGAATTCCGCGCCCGTCTGGTAGCGCTTCTCCATGTCCTTGGAGAGCGCCTTGTCGACGATCGTGTCGACCCATTCGGGCAGCGCCGGATTGAACTCGCGGATCGCCGGATGCGGATTGTTGGCGATGGCGAACATGAGCTGCGTCATCGACTCGCCTTCGAACGGCAGTCGCCCCGAAAGCATCTGGTAGAGCGTGACGCCGAGCGAGAAGAGGTCGCTGCGCCCGTCGATCTTCTTGCCCGCGAGCTGCTCGGGCGACATGTACGAGGGGGTGCCCAGCACCATGCCGGTCTTGGTCTTGGACGAATCGGTGATGCGCGCGATGCCGAAGTCGGTCACCTTCGCGGTATCGCTCTCCGGCTCGTACATGATGTTGGCGGGCTTGATGTCGCGGTGTACGACGTTGTTTTTGTGCGCGTAGCCCAAGGCTTCGGCCACGCGCGCGATGATCGAGATCGTCTTATCGAGCGGCAGCAGGTTTTCGGGCTTGGTGTAGGGAAC
>JBGOST010000485.1:0-2585 GCA_041476125.1 Usitatibacter sp.
CGCGATATCGTTGCGCTGCGGCAGCACCTGCTGGACCTGGGCCTGGGGAACGACGAGTTGCGCGCGCGCCGCCTCGCGCGTCACGGGGACGATGGCGCTTGCCACGGCACGGCGGTTGACGAGCGTATCGCGTTGCACGACGGTGGTGCCGCGATCGCGGTTCCAGTTGCGCCAATCGCCGCGGCTTTCGATCTGGCGTGGCGGGCGTTCGTTCACCACGATATTCATGCGATTCGTATAGGCGCTATTGGCGCGGTACCACGGTTGGTAGCGCTCCCACGGCGAGAGCGGATACCAGCCGACGACGGGCGCGGTGCGTCCCGAGCCTACGCCCACGCTCCAGTTGGAGCCGCCGACGAATGCCACCAGCGCGGGGGCCCAGGTCGGGCGATCCACGCGGCGTCCGGGGCTCCACGCCCAGCGATCGCGCACCTGGACCCAGCGGCCGTAGTGGAAGGGCGCGTAGCCCCACGGGGCGTCGTCGACCCAGGACCAGCCCCAGGGCCGGACCCACGTCCAATGTCCCTGCCGGTAGGGCGCCCATCCGGAAGACACGCGGGTCGGGAACCACAGCGATCCGTAGTCGGGCTCATCGAGCCATTCGCCGTAGCGATCCAGGTCCTCGTAACCCGTCATGTCGGTGGAGACGTAGCGCGTGGCGCGCGGCGCGCTCCATTGCTCGTCGCGGGCGCTCGCCCAGCGATCGAAGGCGTCGCTCGCCGCGCGCTCGAAGGCGAACGAAGGCGAGGCGGAGTTCCAGACCACGACCCGCTTTCCGGATTCGATGCGCACGTTGCCGCGCTGCGATTCCATGTGCGCCTCGCCGCTGAAGACGGTAAGCCGCGACTCGTCGCGCTCCGCGTCCACGTCGATGCGATAGCTCCCGTCGGCGTCGAGAAGGAAACGCGCCTGCGGGGTGGAAAACGCGAGTTGCTCGTTGCGCTGCTTGAAGCGCACGCGCACCGAGAGAGTGCCGCGCTCCATGTATGCATCGATCACGTCCGCATCCAGGCGCGCGATGTCGATCTGCGTGAGCTCGTCCAGGCGCAACGCCGTGCCGCTCACGCGTACTTCGGCCCGCGCGCCGCGGTCGGTCCACACCGAGTTCTCCGAGGTGATGGGAAGGTTGATGAAGGCCTTGTCCCATCCGAGCTCGGGATCCTGGTACACGGAAACCTCGCCCTCGGTCCATGCGAGGCGTCCGACGCGATCGGGCGGCTCCTGCGCGAGCGCGGCCGAAGCGAACGCCGCGGCGAGCGCAAGCGTTGCAGTGGCGATGAATCTCATGTTTGTCACCTTTCCGATCCGGCCCATGCCGTTGTCATCCGAGACGTCCCCTTAACGCGCGAGCGGCCAATGAGGACGACAGTTGCATCCATTCGGACCACGCGCTTCGCACCGGGTTCGCCCAAATGCGCGGGGCGATTTTCCAAGGTGCTGAATTCATGCCATTATTAGCAGCTGTCGAAGGCGCATTATCAGCTTTCGGCGAGGTGACCGCCCGGTCACGGGGAAAAGCGGCAACAACGCGGGGACTCGATGGATCGAAATACGGTTTATACCAAGACCGCGAAGGGCATCACCCAGGTCAACCAGCGCTCGGCTTCGCTATCGAAGGACCTGATGAAGGTCCTGAAGCTGATCGACGGCAAGTCGAACTTCGGCCAGCTCCTCGACAAGGCCGACGTCGACAAGGGCCAGCTCGAGAAGGCGCTCGTCACCCTCGCCAAGGACGGCTTCGCGAGAGTCTTCGAAACGCGCAAGGAAGAGGTCGATCCGTTCGCCGCCGAAGACGATTTCGATTTCACCGCGGCCGGCAAGATGCCCGCTTCCACGCAGCGCGTGGTCGCCGGGGCGGCCAACGACATCAGCGAGCTCGTTCGCCAGCAGGAGAAGGCCGACGTCGCGCGCAAGGCCGCTGCACAGGCGCAGGACGCCGCGCGCAGCAAGGCGAAGGTCGAGACGGAAACGCGCGCCAAGCTCGAGGCCGAGGCGCGCGCCAAGGCCGAAGCCGAGCGCAACGCGATGGAGCAGGCGAAGCGCGCCAAGGAAGCATCGGAACGCGCCCGCATCGAGCTCGAGACGAAGATGCGCGAGGAGGAAGCGCGCAAGAGATCCCTCGCCGAACAGCAGTCGCGCCTTACCACCGAGCAGAAAGCGAAAGAGGAAGAGGAAGGCCGGCGCCTCGCCGAGCTGAGGGTGCGCGCGGAGAAGGAAGCCAAGGCGCTTGCCGAGGCGCGCGCGCGCGCCGAGGCCGAAGCGCAGGCGATGGCGAAGGCGCGAGCCGCGGCCGATGCGGCCGCGCAAAAGCAGGCGCAGGAAGCCAAGGGCGCGGAGCACGAGCTGCGCGAGCGCTTGAAGGAAGAAATCGAGACGCGCATCCGCTCCGAGATGGAAGACCTGCTCAAGGGCGACGTCGAGGAGCAGACGCGCGAGCAGATGAAGGCCGAGATCATGGCCGAGGCGCGCCTCGCGGCGAAGGCGGAGCTCGATGAGCGGCTGCGCGCCGAGCGCGAGACTCTGCACCGCGCCGAGGTCGAGGCGCGCACCAAGGCCGACCAGGAATCGCGCGCGAGGGCCGAGAG
>JBGOST010000486.1:0-2555 GCA_041476125.1 Usitatibacter sp.
CTCACCGATCCCGACAAGTACGTCGACGAGTCGTACTACCGCAAGGCGCTGCGGTAACGAAAACCGGGGACAGACCCCAATTTTCCGCCTGACGGAAAATTGGGGTCTGTCCCCGGTTTTCATGAGAGGCCGTCCTTCACGTCGACGTTCTCCGGCTTCAGCTCGATCCCGGAAGCCTGTGCCTGCTGAAGCAGCAGTGTTGCGAAGTCCTGCTCGGTCCAGCCGCGCCCCATCATCGACTGGATGAGGTCGCGCGTGGCCGCCGCGAGCGGCATCGGGACTTCGAAGCGCTTGCCGGCGTCCAGCCCCAGGTCCATGTCCTTGCGCAGGAGCGCCGGCGTGAACGTCACCTTGAAATCGAGGTTCACGAAGGCGGGCGTCTTGTAGCGCGAGAACATCGAGCCCATCACGCTCTGGTTCATGAAGTCGAGGAAAGCGTGGCGCGGCACGCCGGCCTTCTGCGCGAGCACGGTGATCTCGGCGAGCGACTGCGTGACCACGCCGAGGAAGACGTTGTGGCAGATCTTCACGATCCGCGCGAGCTCGCCTTCGCCCACGTAGCTCGCCGCCGGCCCGATCATCTTGAGATAGGGCAGCGCCGCGTCGAACGCTTTCCTGGGCCCGGAGCAAACGAACGAGAGCCGCCCCGCCTTGATCACTTTCGCGTTCCCCGAAACAGGAGCGGCGAGGTACTCGATGCCGCGCGCAGAGAGCATCTTGCGCAGCTCGGCCGATCCTTCGAGCGAGATCGACGAGCATTCCACGACGATGCGCGGTGCCTTCGCGGGGTTCTTCAGCACCGTCGAGATCACCTGCTTCACGTCGTCCCACGTGGACACCATGCAGAAGACGATGTCCCGCGCGGCAAGCTCGGAGAGATCGCCCGCCACCTTCGCGCCGTGCTTCTCGAGCGGCTCGGCCTTGGCGCGCGTGCGGTTCCACGCGAGGACATCCGCGCCGCCCTTGGCCAAGTGCGCGGCCATCTCGTAACCCATGCGGCCGGTACCGATCCAGCCGATCGTGTCCTTGCTAATAGGCATTGGCGACCGGAAGCTCCTGTGCGGGGTAGAGGGAAATGATTTTCGCGCCGTCGGGGGTGAGGACGACCTCTTCCTCGATGCGCGCGGCCGATACGCCGTCCTTCGCGGGGCAGAACGTCTCGACGGCGAAGACCATGCCTGCCTTGAGCTCGTAGGGCTCGATGAAGGAATTCAGGCGCGAGATGAGGGGCCGCTCGTGCAGGCCGAGTCCCAGCCCATGGCAGAAGTTGAGCCCGAACGCCGCCATCTCCGACTCGAAGCCGATCTCGATGGATTTGGGAAACATCTTCGCCACCTTGTCGGTGGTGACGCCCGGCTTCAGCATCGAGATCGCTCCATCCATCCAGTTGCGCGCGCGCTTGTACGCGTCGATCTGCGCGCCCGTTGCCCGGCCCACCGCGAAGGTCCGGTAGTAGCAGGTGCGGTACCCCATGAAGGAATGGATGATGTCGAAGTAAGCCTGGTCGCCCGGGCGGATGAGCCGGTCGGTGAAATTGTGCGGGTGGGGGCTGCAGCGCTCGCCGGCGATCGCGTTGATCGACTCGACGCAATCGGAACCCATCTCGTACAGGCGCTTGGTGGCGAGTGCGACGATCTGGCTTTCCTTGATGCCGGGCTTCAGCGCCTCGGTGATGTCCTGGTAGACGCCGTCCACCATGGCGGAGGCGGTATTGAGCAGCGTGATCTCGTCGTGGCTCTTCACCTCGCGCGCGGCGAGCATCATCTGCTGGCCGTCGCGAACGTCGAGGCCCTGCTCCTGCAGCGCGAAGAGCATTCCGGGCTCGCACAGGTCGAGGCCGAGCGGCATCTTCGCCACACCCTCCTGCACGAGGATGTCCTTGATCTCCTTCGCCGCGGCCTGGAAGAGGCCCACCCCGGGCCCGATGGCGCCGCGCATTCCGGGGTTTCCAGCGTGAATGTGGTCTTCGTGCAGCCACGGGCAATAGAGCTTGTGGTGCCGCGCCGCCGATCCGAAATCCCACACCCACGGGTCGCCGTTTCCGCTGAGCAGGCAATAGCGGATCAGCTTGTCGCGCGCCCACTCGCCAATGACGGTGCTCGAGATGTAGCGGATGTTGTGCTGGTCGAAGCAGAGCATCGCGCCCAGGCCCGAGGCGGCGAGCGATTGGCGCGTGCGCGCGAGGCGATAGCGATGCAGGCGGCGGAAATCGACTCTCTCCTCGAAGTCCACCTGCGTGATGCCCGGCGCCTGCAGCGGCCTGTGCCAGCGGTGCCCGGGGTTCAGGTCGGCCGCGTCGATCGGGGCGAAGTGGTGCTTGCTCTGCTTCTTCCCCATGCCGGTCTCCGTGGTTTGACGGTACGTGCGGAGCGTATCATGCACATCGCGCCGCGCGACAAGCGACGCTTCGACGAGGGAGGGAAGATGCGAGTTTCGATATCTGTTTCGCTGGCGCTTGCGCTGTTTTCCGCAACGCCCGCATGGTCGCAGTCACCTGGTGCGGTCGAGAAAAGCAACATGGAGCTCGTGGGCTTCAACGACCTGCAGGCGCGCAG
>JBGOST010000487.1:0-2555 GCA_041476125.1 Usitatibacter sp.
CGCCTCGACGAAGCGCAGCAGGCGCTCGATCGGGCGCTTGCGTCGCAACCCGATCATGTGGGGGCGTTGCGTCATTCCGGCCGGCTCAATGTCGGCCGTGGCGAGTTCGCGCGCGCGGCCGCGTTTTTCGCCGCAGCCGTCGAGCGCGATCCCGCGGATGCGGTGCTGCCCATCTTCCTGTTCCAAACCGAGCTCCTTCTCGGACATTGGGAGCGGGGATGGGTGGCCTACCGCCGGCGTGCAACGCGCCGCGCCCTGGAAACGGCGCTGCTGGAGTGCAAGCGTTCGGCGCGAATCCCTTCCGTCGCCGAGCTCGCCGGAGAGTCGGTGACGCTAATCGCGGAGCAAGGGTTGGGCGACACCCTGTTCTTCCTGCGCTTCGCTCCCACACTCAAGCGCGTGGCGACGCTTCATTTCGCGGGCGACGCGCGCCTGCACCCGCTGCTCGGGCGCACCGGGCTCTTCGAGTCGTTGCGGGCCACTGCGGACATTGCCTCGGACCCGGCGCACGCCGTTCTCCTCGCCGGCGATCTTCCCGAAGCCTGCCGCGACAGCGGCGATCCCTGCCCTGCGCCGCTGCGGATCGCACCCGATCCGGCGCGCCTCGCCGCCTGGACAATGAAGCTCGAGGGCCTCGGGCCGAAACCGTGGACCGGGATCACCTGGCGCTCGGGGACACCGCACAAAGACCTGGCTTTTGCGCTCCACAAGACGATATCCATTCCGGACTTGATGGCGAGCCTTCGACCGCTGGGCGGCACCGTCGTGGCGCTGCAGCGCAACCCCGCCGCGGGCGAGCTCGACTCCGCAAGCCGCGCGCTGGGAGCCGGAGTGCATGACTTCTGCGCCATCAACGACGATCTCGAGGACGCACTCGCGGTGACGGCACTCCTCGACCGTCACGTGGGCGTGAGCAGCACCAACATGCATCTGGCCGCGGCCGCCGGAAAGACCGCCGATGTGCTGGTGCCGTTTCCTCCCGAGTGGCGCTGGGGGTTGGGAAGCGAGTCCCCGTGGTTCAAGGGCTTTCGCGTCTTGCGCCAGGCGAGCGGCGGCGATTGGTCGCAAGCCCTCGCCTCGCTCGCGGCTAGCGCATCGGGCGGCAATACGTCTCGCGCGTAAGGGCGAGCAGCACGAGCGCCAGCGCGCCCCACGCGAACACCGCGGCGAAAGCCCATTGGAAGGCGGCGAAGTCGTAGATGCGAACGCCGCCCTCCATGCCGCCCTTCCAGTGGCGGTCGAGCATCTGGCCCACCAGCGGCTGCATGATCATGCCGCCCATCATCACGCCCATGTTGGCGATGCCGGAGACGGTTCCGCCGAGCCGCGCGGGCACGCTTTCCTTGGCGAAGGCGAAGTTCAGGACGAAGGCGCCCGCGGCGACCGAGAGGGCGACCAGCAGCGCCGTGAGAGCGGCGCGCGGGATGCCGGGCGAGAAGATCACCACGGACCACAGCGCGAAGGTCGCCACGAGACCCGCGGCCATCGGCGCCTTGCGCCGCCCGGTGCGCTGCGACAGCCATCCCCACGCGAGGCTCGAGATCGACCACGCGACGAGCATCGCCGAGACCATCGCCGCCGCCTCGCGCGGCGAGAAGCCATGCTGCGAGACGAGGAACGGCACGCCCCAAAGGCCCGCGAAGGTGAGGAGGATTCCGGAGAACGCTCCGGAGATGACGAAGAGGAACCACACGTTGGCGTAGCGCGCCACCTCGCGCAGGTGCGCGCCGACCGATGCGACGTCGCCTTCGCGCTCGGTTCGCGGAAAGTAGCTCGCGTAGCCGCGCTCGGCCGGATCGTCGCGCACCACGATCCAGATCGCGATGGCGACGAGCGCGGTCGCCACGGCGCTCGCCAGCATCACCGCGCGCCAGCCGAAAGCATCCACGGCGATGCGCAACGGCGCACCGCCCAGCGTGGCGCCGAGCGTGCCGACCACGAGCGCCATGCCGCTGACGAAGGCGAAGCGCCGCGGCGGCATCCAATGGCTTGCGAGCTTGAGCATCGAGACGAAAGCCACGCCCGCCGCCGCCCCGATCGCGAGCCGCCCCGCATTCGCCCATCCGAGGCTCGGCGCGAGCGCGAAAGCGAGCGTGCCGGCGGCGGTGAGCGCGGCGCCCAACGCCAGCACCTTGCGCGGCCCCCAGCGATCGGCCAGCAACCCCGTCGGGATCTGCACCGCGACATAGCTATAGAAGTAGAAGGCCGAGAGATTGCCGAGAGACGCGGCGGTGAGGCCGAAATCGCGCGAGAGCTCCCCGGTGATGACCGCGGGGGCCACGCGCTGGTAGAAAGCGATGAGGTAGAACGCGGCTCCGAGACCCCAGCCGAGCCACGCGAGCGCTACGGGCGGCGGATTCCTAATACTGTTCCCAGGGTAGACCCTCGACCCGCCAGCCGTTGCGCGCGTTGCGGTGGTGTTGCTCGTCGAGCTCGCCTTCGAATCCATGCAGGACATTCACCACTTTGTTGAATCCCGCCCGCTCGAGCGCTTCCCCGGCCTCGACGGTGCGGTTGCCGCTGCGGCAGATGAGCACGATGGGGCGCTTCTGGAA
>JBGOST010000488.1:0-2550 GCA_041476125.1 Usitatibacter sp.
AGATCATCCGCGACCTGCGCAAGGGGCTCTTCGACGTGCTGGTCGGGATCAACCTGCTGCGCGAGGGGCTCGACCTGCCGGAAGTGTCGCTGGTGGCGATCCTCGATGCGGACAAGGAAGGGTTCCTGCGCTCGGGCCGCTCGCTCATCCAGACCATCGGGCGCGCGGCGCGCCACATCAACGGCACCGCGATCCTCTACGCCGACCAGATGACGGACTCGATGAAGGCCGCGATCGGCGAGACCGACCGGCGGCGCGCCAAGCAGGTCGCCTTCAACCTCGCGCACGGCATCGAGCCCAAGGGCATCTCGAAGCTCATCAAGGACATGATCGAGGGCGCCTACGACGCCGACGAGGCCAGGGAGACGCGCAAGGTGGCCCAGGAGGAGGCGAAGTACGACGCGCTCTCCGAGAAGCAGCTCGACCAGCGCATCCGCAAGCTCGAGAAGGAAATGCTCGACGCGGCGCGCAACCTCGAGTTCGAGCGTGCCGCGAGCCTGCGCGACGAGCTTAGGGCAATGCGCGACCGCCTCATGGCGGTGGGAGGGGACACATGACGGCGGAGCAGGGGCCCCTTTGGGGATGCGACCCGGAATGTGTCCGGCGAGCCGACACGACGATGAACAAACTTTACGGGCGGATCGGAGGCGAGGTGGGGTGAGGATCGTCGCCGTGCTCGTCGTGTGCACCGGAAACATCTGCCGCTCGCCGACGGGCGAAGGCGTGTTGCGGCACCTGGCGCGCAGGCGCGGCCTGGACGATCGCGTTCGCATCGCATCGGCCGGCACGCACGACTACCACGTCGGCGAATCCCCGGATCCCCGCACGCTCGAGCACGCGTCGAAGCGCGGCTACGACCTGAGCGCGCAACGCGCGGCGCAAATCCGCAAGGAGGACTTCGAGGAATTCGACTACATCCTCGCCATGGACCGCACGCACCTGCGCATCCTCAAGTCGATCCAGCCCGAGGGCTCGAGGGCGAAGCTGGGGCTGTTTCTCGAGGCGAGCGGCAGGTGGAAGGGCGAGGACGTGCCCGATCCCTACTACGGCGGTGTGGCCGGATTCGAGCAGGTGCTCGACATGGCCGAGGAAGCGGGAGAGCGCTGGCTCGATCGCATCGCGGCCGAGCTCGATCCCGCGGCGTTCAAGCTGCAGAGCTCGCGTTGACCTTCGCGAGGTTTCCCCTCCTGGCCGCATTGCTCGCGGCCGCTTGCGCCCACGCGGCCGACGACCCGAGGCGCACGGTCTGCACCATCACCGTCAATTCCTCGGACGAGCGCGAAGCGTTTCGCCGCAACCTGCCCGAGGACAAGTTCCGTTTCGTCGAGCTGGTGGAACGCGGCCGGCCCGACTGGCTCGCCTCGGCCTGCAAGGAGGAAGTCCGCTGCGATGTCCTCGTCGTCTCGGGGCATTTCGCGGGAACGGAATTCTATTCGTCGCGCTACGACGTGAACGAGTCACTGCGGGTGGACGAGATGGAGCGCGTGCAATGCAGCGCCTCCTGCCCCGGGCTCTTTTCGCAATTGAAGGAGGTCTATCTCTTCGGCTGCGACACGCTCAAGCCCGAGCCGGTGAGGAGCGCCACGCCCGAGATCGTGCGCGCCCTGCTGCGCTCCGGGCGTTCGCGCGCGGAGTCGGAACGCCTGGCGCGCGCGTTGAGCGAGCGCCATGCGGAAAGCAGCCGCGACCTCATGCGCCGCATCTTCGCCGGCGTGCCGCTGATCTATGGTTTCTCGTCACTCGCCCCGCTCGGGCGCGCTGCGGGCCCCTTGCTGGACGAGTACTTCGCATCGGGCTCGGGCGAGGACGTCGGCACCGGGCGTCCCAGCGCGAGGTTGCTCGGCCTCTTCGGCCCGTCGAGCATGACGTTCGCGGGCGGCATGAGCGCGTCGGACCCCAACGCCGGCTATCGCCGCGAGTCCTGCAGCTATTTCGACGATCGGGTGACGCTCGCGCAGAAGCTCGGGCTCATGCACCGGACGCTGCGCGGCGACGCCGCCGGAGTGCGGATGGCCTTCGAGCGCATCGAGGGTTTCTTTGCCTCGCTGGATGAGAGCGGCAGGCACGAGGCGGAGGTCTCCCGCGCATTGGCCGCGCTGGTGCACGACCACGCCGCGCGCGCGCGCTTCCTCGCGCTCGCCCGCGACACCGAGGATCCCGCGCTCCGGGTGCGGATGATCGCGCTCGCGCGCTCGGTGGGATGGCTCTCGCCGGCGGAGCAACGCGCGGAGACGGTGCGCATGATCCGCGACCTGCTCGCCTCCGAGGCCGTCGGCTATGGCGAGGTTGACCTGATCTGCGCGCTCAACCACCACCACGAGCTTGACCGCGAGCTGCATCGCGTGAAAGTCGCGAAGCGGCTCGCGAGCCGGACCGCCCATGCGGCCGCGCGCGCGTGCCTGGGAAGCGACGAGGCGCGCGCCACGGTTCTGCGGGCGCTGGCGAGCCCCAACGATCCGGACGTGCAGGTGGCGCAGGCCTACCTGCGCCACCGGCCGATCACCGATCCGGGGGAGCTTCGCGCGGCGATTTCCGGGGTAGGGCGCATGG
>JBGOST010000489.1:0-2545 GCA_041476125.1 Usitatibacter sp.
GTAGAGCGCGCGGATGTCGAAGACATCCGGGCCCACGGTGCCCCCGTAGATCGGAAGGTCGAGCGTCTTGCCGGCGTCGAAGTTGAGTGTGACCTTGCCTTTGGCATCCATCGTCATGGGCTCCGCAGTTTTTCCACCATGGCCCGGAGGCTTGCATCCGGGGTCTCGGCCCGACCCATCACCAGGTCGAGCAAGTCATTGTCGGGCAACGCCAGCAGCCGTTCCAGCGCCTCCGCTTCGGCCTGCCCCATCCCGGCCCCCGCGCTCTTCCAGAAACGCTCGAACACCAGGTCGAGCTCGAGAAGCCCCCTGCGGCTTCTCCACTTGAGGCGTTCGAGGGCCCTCGAATCCACGGCAACCGTGCTACACCGCCCTCTTCAACAGCAGGTCCTTGATCTTGCTGATCGCGAGCGTCGGGTTGAGACCCTTGGGGCATACGTCGACGCAATTCATGATCGTGTGGCAGCGGAAGAGCCGGTACGGGTCCTCGAGGTCGTCGAGCCGCGCGTTGGTCGCGCTGTCGCGGCTGTCGGCGATGAAGCGATAGGCGTTGAGCAGCCCCGCGGGGCCGACGAACTTGTCCGGGTTCCACCAGAAGCTCGGGCACGCGGTCGAGCAGCACGCGCACAGGATGCATTCGTAGAGGCCGTCGAGCTCGCCTCTCTGCTCCGGGGATTGCAGCCGCTCCTTCTCCGGCGGCGGCTCCTCGTTGACGAGGTAGGGCTTCACCGAGTGGTACTGCGCGAAGAAATGCGTCATGTCGACGATCAGGTCGCGGATGATCGGCAGGCCCGGCATCGGCTTGATCACCACCGGCTGCTTCAGGTCGGCGAGCTTGGTGATGCAGGCAAGCCCGTTCTTGCCGTTGATGTTCATCGCGTCGGACCCGCAAACGCCTTCGCGGCACGAGCGGCGCAGCGAAAGCGTGTCGTCGACCGTCTTGATGCGGGTCAGGGCGTCGAGGAGCATGACGTCGGAGGGCTTCATCTCGACGTCGAAGTCCTGCAGGTACGGCTTGTCGTCCTTGTCCGGGTCGTAGCGCTGGATGCGGAATTTCATGGCGTCAGTACACCCGGGCCTTGGGTTCGAAGGATTCGACGCTGAGCGGCTTCAAGGTCACCGGCTTGTACTCGAGCCGGTCGCCCTCGCGGAACCAGAGCGTGTGCTTCAACCAGTTCACATCGTCGCGCTTGGGATGGTCCGCGCGATCGTGGGCGCCGCGGCTCTCGTTGCGCGCCTGCGCCGAGACCATCGTCGCGCGCGCGGTCTCGATCAAATTCTCCAGCTCGAGCGCCTCGATGCGCGCGGTATTGAATACCTTGGACTTGTCCTTGATCTGCGTGCGCTTGGCGCGCTCGGCGACGGCGATGATCTTCGCCACGCCCTGCGCGAGGAGGTCGGGGAATCGAAAGACGCCGCAGTGCGCCTGCATCGTTCGCTGCATCTCCGAGCGCACCTCGGCCACGTCCTCGCCCGCGGTTTGCGAGTCGAGCCGGCTCAAGCGGCTGCGCGAGAGATCCCCGGCGTTCTGCGGCAGCGGACGGGGCGCCTTGCCCGCCTCCTGCATGAAGGCCAGCATCGACATCGCCGAGCTCTTGCCCATGACGAGCAGGTCGGTGAGCGAATTGGTGCCGAGGCGGTTGGCGCCGTGGATGGAGGCGCAACCGCACTCTCCCGCGGCGTAGAAACCCGGCACGGCCGAGCTCGCGTTGCCGCGGGCCGGTGCCACGACCTCGCCGTGGTAATTCGTCGGGATCCCGCCCATCTGGTAGTGCGCCGTCGGCACCACCGGGATCGGATCCTTCGCCGGATCGACGTTGGCGAACTTGAGCGAGATCTCGCGAATTCCCGGCAGCCGCTTGGCGATCGTCTCGGCGCCGAGGTGGTCGAGCTTGAGCAGCAGGTGATCGGCGTGCTCGCCTACCCCGCGTCCATCCTTGATCTCGGTGGCCATCGCGCGCGACACGACGTCGCGCGATGCGAGGTCCTTCATGGTGGGCGCGTAGCGCTCCATGAATCGCTCGCCGTTCTTGTTGAGCAGATAACCGCCCTCGCCGCGCACGCCCTCGGTGATGAGGATGCCGGCGCCGGCCACGCCCGTCGGATGGAATTGCCAGAACTCCATGTCCTCGAGCGGGATCCCGGCGCGCGCCGCCATGCCCAGGCCATCGCCGGTGTTGATGAAGGCGTTGGTCGACGAGTGAAAGATGCGTGCCGCGCCGCCGGTGGCGAAGAGCGTCGCCTTGGCGTGGAAGATGGCCATCTCGCCCGTCTCCATCTCGAGCGCGGTGACGCCGACCACCTGGCCCTCGGAGTCGCGAATGAGGTCCAGCGCCAGCCATTCGACGAAGAACTGCGTCTTCGCCAGCACGTTGCGCTGGTAGAGCGTATGCAGCATTGCGTGTCCGGTGCGGTCCGCGGCGCAGCAGCTGCGTTGTACCGACTTCTCGCCGTAATTGGCCGAATGCCCGCCGAAGGGGCGCTGGTACACCGTGCCGTTCTCGTTGCGGTCGAACGGCATGCCGAAGTGCTCGAGCTCGATCAC
>JBGOST010000490.1:0-2539 GCA_041476125.1 Usitatibacter sp.
CAAGACGATGGACGAGCTGGTCGGCTCGGTGCGCAAGGTCGCCGAGATCATGACCGAGATCGCCGCCGCGAGCCACGAGCAGAGCTCGGGCGTGGAGCAGATCAACAGGGCCATCACGCAGATGGACACCGTGGTGCAGATGAACGCCTCGCTGGTTGAGGAGGCGACCGCTGCCGCCACCAGCATGGCGCACCAGGCTACGGGGCTCGCCCGTGCGGTCGCGCAGTTCCGGATCGAGGACGGCGCGGCTGCGGCCCAGCCGATGGCCGTCGAGGCCGAGCAGCCCGCGCCGACGCTTCCGCGCGCGCGCGGGCCGCAGCCGGTCACCCAGCGCCAGGCGCCCGCGCTCGCCGCCGGCGACGCCGACGACTGGAAAGAATTCTAGTAGGACGCCGCCATGCCGCTGATCGCCATGACTCGCGAGATGGGTTCCCTGGGCAAGGATGTCGCCACGGGGGTGGCCGAGCGCGCCAATCGCCGCGTGGTCTACCACGAGATCATCGAGCCGATCGCCAACAAGATGCGGCTTCGCAAGAGCCACGTCGAGCGCTTCCTCGAAGGCAAGTCGGGCATCTGGGAGCGGCTCACCACCGACAAGACGAGCCTTTCGATCTTCACCGCCGACGAGACCTTCCGCTTCCTGCGCGACGACTCCACCGCGGTCATCCGCGGCTGGGGCGCGGTGCACTTGCTGAAGAACATTCCGCATGTGATCCGCATCCGGGTATGCGCGCCCCTCGAGACGCGCATCGAGCGCATGATGCAGCGCCTGGCCACCGACAACCGCGAGACCATCGAGAACGAGATCCAGCTCTCCGAGGAGGCGCATACCGCCATCACGAAGCGTCATTTCGGCGTGAACTGGCGCGACCCCGAGAATTACGACCTGGTGTTGAGCACCGAGCGCCTCTCCGTGAACGAATGCGTCGAGGAAGCCGAGTGCATGATGAGGAAGAAGTGCTTCCAGGAGACGCCGGAATCGTTGCGCCTGGTGGAGAACCTCGCGCTCGATTGGAGAGTTCGCGCCGCGCTGCGCCGCGACCCCCGCACCACCGCCACCAGTATCACCGTCGAGAGCGACGCGGGCCGCGTGAAGCTCGCCGGCATGGTCGACACCCAGAGCGAAGCGAACACGGCGGCGGAAGTCGCGGCCGCGGTCGAAGGCGTCAAGGACCTCGACAACCAGCTCAAGCCCGCCAATTCGGCGACCTCGCGCTATCGACGCGACGGCTGAGGCCCAACTTCGCGAGGCGAATCGCGGCCGCGCGGATGCGCTCGCAGGATCTTCCATGGACGGATGCGGAAACCCAATAACAATGTCAGCCCGTGTGGTCGTGAGCCTGGACAGTGCGATCCTCACCGAGGTGGAGCTCTCCAAACCGGTGACCGTGCTCGGCCGCCACCCGGCCTGCGACATCGTGATCGACCATCCCGCGATCTCGGGACGCCACCTGCTCCTGCGCGTGGTGGACCGCACCGTCTACGTCGAGGACCTCGCGAGCACCAACGGCACGCGGGTGAACGGCATCGCGGTGGACAACCAGGTCGTGCATCACCTGGACCTGATCGAGGTCGGCAAGCACAAGCTGCATTTCTTCGAGGACGCGCTGCTCGCCAAGGGCGTGCGTGACCTCGAGAGCACGGTCCTCACCGATTTCGAGCGCACCATGATCGCCGCGCATGCTCCCGAGCCCGCGGGCAAGGCGGCGCCGAAGCGCGACGACGACCTCTCGCGCACCATGGTCCTGCAGCGCGACCCGGCGATCCGATTCGGAGCGGCGCAGGAAGTGGTGCGCACCGACCAGGCGCTCGCCGCCCCCGGCTTCGCGCTGCGGGTGGTGGAAGGCCAGCGGCTCGGCGAAGTGATCGCGCTCGACCAGGCCAACACGATGATCGGGATGGCGGGAGCCGATACCGCGCTGGTGGTCAAGCGCGGGCAGTCCCTGTTTCTCGCGCGCTTTTCCGGCAACCGGGCGCCGCGCCTGAACCGCAAGGACCTGGGTCCCGGAACCCACCCGATCTCGGCCGGGGACGTGATCGAGGTCGGTGGATCGGTATTCGAAGTGATCGCCGCGGCGTGACGCCGCGTAGCCCGCGTCGCAAAGGGAGAAACCCATGAGCACACAAACAAAAGGGGCGCGGGGCGCCAAGGACGCGGAGCAAGCCGCCGACCTTCTCGTCACCGTGGCCACGACCTTGAACGAGCGGCTGGCGATCACCGCCGACGAGCTCGCCCGCAGCCAGGCGATGCTGCGCGAGGCCTCCGAGGAGCTCATGACCGCGTTTCGCGGCGCGGCCGACCGCATCGTCGCCGCGCAGCGTGTGGAATCCGGCGCGAACGTCGAGAAGAACGCCGAATACGGCCCGGTCCTCGACCATTTGTACCGCGCCGTGCACCACCTGCAATCCCACGATCTCGTGAACCAGTTGATCGACGCGCAGAAGCTGCGCGTGGACAAGATGCGCGAGAAGCTCCTGGAAGCGCTCTCGCTCGCGCGACCTCCCGTGAGCGACCCGGCGCAGGCCGGGGAATGGATCG
>JBGOST010000491.1:0-2538 GCA_041476125.1 Usitatibacter sp.
CAAGGACGTGCTCGATTCGCTCACCCCGCGCGAGGCGAAGGTGCTGCGCATGCGCTTCGGCATCGAGATGAACACCGACCACACGCTCGAGGAAGTCGGCAAGCAGTTCGACGTCACGCGCGAGCGCATCCGCCAGATCGAAGCCAAGGCGCTGCGCAAGCTGCGCCACCCGTCGCGCTCCGAGAAGCTGCGCAGTTTCCTCGAAGGCGAGAGCTGACCGGCTAGGTTTTGTAGGCTGCGGCGCAGCGCTCGATATCGAGCGCCGCCTCGGGCGTCTGCAGCGTGGCGCGGCCCGCCGCGCGCGCGGCCTCGAAGATTCCCATCGCCTTCCAGTTCTCCTCGCCGTGAACGTGCACGAGTGTGGCGGGAGAAGCGTCGAGGAACCTGCCGAAGCGTTCCTCGAAGCGGATGAGGCCAACCACCCGGATCCCTCTCTCGACTTCATGGTCGATCGCATCGAGCCATGCGCCGCGATCCGGCATCGGCACCAGCACCGTGTGGTTCGCGATTCCGCGCGTTGCGCGCGCGAGCTCGAGCGTGCGGCTTCGCAGCGGCCCGGACCCTTCCCACCGGGCGACCAGGTGAAGGACATGGCGGTCGCGCGACTCGGGGGCGCTCAGCAGCAGGTGCCACAGCCGCTCGTGCATCGGGCGCAGCGGATTCGCCTGGCAGAAAGCCTTGGTGCGCGGAGCGTAGTCCGGCCATCGCGACATGAGGAGCTTGCCGTTCACGCGCCGCAACTCGGCCGCATCGCTCGAGACTCCGAACGACGCCTTGCCCCGGTGGTAGACGAACGCGCGCGGCGCGCACACGATCGAGCCGCCGGTCGCCTGCACGCGCTGCCCGAAATCGTCTTCCTCGCCGTAGCCGCGGCCGAAGGCCGCATCGAACGGCCCCCATTCGCGCCACGCGCCGCGGCGCACGAGCATGCAGAAGCCCACCGGCGTCGGAACCTCGAGCACTTCCATCCCGCCCGCCGCCGCTCGCACGTAGCGCGCCATCGCTTGCGCGTCGAGCCCCTCGGGCAACTCGCCCTCCTGCTGGTAGCGCGGCACCGAGAGGTAGGTCGCGTTATTGGAAAGCGGGCAGCAGACCGCGGCGCGCGGACGCAGCCCGAGCACGCGCCGCATCTCGTCCAGCGCGCCCCCGGTGATCTCCGTGTCCGAATTGAGGAAGAGCAGGTCGGCCGACTCGGGTGCGGCGGTTGCGCCGCGATTAGCGGAGGCGACGAAGCCGCGGTTCGCTTCCGCGGTTTCGATGCGCACGCGCGGCTGCGAGGCGGCGAACGCGCCGATGAGCTCCGCGATGCGGGGGTCGGGGCTCGCGTCGTCGACGAGGACGATCGAGGCGCCTTCGGGCCGCCAGCGTGCGAGCGAAGCGAGACAACGCGCGAGGTCGTCGGCGCCGTTGTAGATGGGAACTACGATCGCGAGAACGTTCGACCTAGCCCAGCTGGGCGTTCATGTGCCGCAGGCGATCGACGACCGCGCGCAGCATTACCAGGGCGAAGGCCGGCTGCGCCTTGACCGCCTCCATGAGCGAGGCCCGATCGACGGTAAGCAGCTCGGAGTAGACGTCCGCCGTCGCGCTCGCGATGCGCGGCGACTGGTCGACGAGCGCCATCTCTCCGAAGATCCCGCCGGGAGAGACGCCTTCGAGGACCTTGTCCTTGATGTGGATGAAGACGCGGCCCGACTTGAGGATGTACATGTAGATCCCGGCCTGGCCTTCCTTCATGACCGAGGCCCCCGCCTGGTAGCGCACGATCGCCGCGCGCGGCAGGGCCGCTTCGAATTGCGCCAGGAGGCCGGGATCGAAAACCGGCGCCTCGCGCGCTGCGGCCGTGGCAGCGATCTTGCGCGCGGCGACTCGCGCGGCGACGAATCTCAGGCGGTCGAACATGACGCTCATCAGCATCAGCGCGAACTCCGGGGTCTTGGCGAGTGCGCCTTGCAGCTCCGCGCTGTTGAGCGACAGCACCGTGCACGCCGTCTTCGCGGTGGCCGTGGCGCTGCGCGGGCGCTCGCTGATCACCGCCATCTCGCCCACGATTTCGCCGGCCTTCACGGTGTCGAGCGGCTTGCCGCCGATGGTGAGCGCGACCTCTCCCTGCACGATGAAATACATGCGGCTGGCCGACGAGAGCGAGAAGACTCCGCCCTTGGAGGCTTTCTCGGCCTCCTCGAAGATCTTCTGGCCCGCGGCGAATTGTTCCTCCTTGCCCGAAGCCAGGAAGAGCTTCTTCGCCACCGTCGCGTTGTAGAACTGGCTGTTTGCCGGCTTGAACGGGGCGGAGCCCTCGGGCGGCGGCGGCTTGGTGAAATCGAATCCGTCAGGGGAAGCGGGTGCCGGAGGCGGCTGGGGCTTGGTGAAATCGAAGTCGCTCATCTTACTTTCGGTGAAATTTCGCGAAACCGCGTCCCACGTTCGCTCCCTCTCCCTTGGGAGAGGGTTGGGGAGAGGGTGAGATTGTAAGATAACGCGTCTAACAGTTGTGCAGGGCCTGTAGCTCAGGTGGTTAGAGCAGGGGACTCATAA
>JBGOST010000492.1:0-2523 GCA_041476125.1 Usitatibacter sp.
CGCCATATCGCGGGACTCGCCGGCGATCTGCCGGTCGCCGTGATTACCGCCCATGGCAGCGCCGAGAACGCGGTCGCGGCGCTCAAGGCCGGCGCCTTCGACTACCTCGCCAAGCCGATCAAGCTGGAGCAGCTGCGGCCGCTCGTGATGAGCGCCTTGAAGCTGCCCAAGCCCACGCAGGCGCGCCGGGCCTCCATCGGCGAGACCACGCAGCCTGGGGCGCCGCGGCTCCTCGGCGAGTCCGCCGCCATCCAGCGCGCGCGCGAGATGATCGGCAAGCTCGCGCGCTCGCAGGCCCCCGTCTACCTCACCGGCGAATCGGGCAGCGGCAAGGAAGTCGCCGCGCGCCTCATCCACTCGGGCTCCTCCCGCGCCGATGCGCCGTTCGTCGCGGTCAACTGCGGCGCCATCCCCGAGAACCTGATGGAGAGCGAGTTCTTCGGCTACAAGAAGGGCGCTTTCACCGGCGCCGACAGCGACAAGATGGGCTACCTCAAGGCGGCGGAGAAGGGAACGCTCTTCCTGGACGAAGTCGGCGACCTGCCGCTCGCGATGCAGGTGAAGCTGCTGCGCGTGATCCAGGAGAAGAAGGTGCGCCGCGTGGGCGACACGGTGGAGGACCCGATCGACGTGCGCATCATCTCGGCCACCCACCGCAACCTGTCGGAGCAGGTCGACGCGGGCCAGTTCCGCCAGGACCTCTTCTATCGCCTGAACGTGATCGAGTTGAAGATGCCGAGCCTGCGCGAGATTCCCGAGGACATCCCGCTCATGGTGCAGCAGGTGGTCGAGCGGCTCGCGCGCCAGAGCGGAAACGCGCCGCCGGCGATCTCGGAGGAGGCGATGCTGGCGCTCAGGCGCTACGATTTCCCCGGCAACGTGCGCGAGCTGGAGAACATCCTCGAGCGCTCGCTCGCGCTGTGCAGCGGCAACCAGATCACCGAGACCGACCAGTATCTCACCCAAGCCACGGCGAAGGAGCGCCTGGCGCCGCTCGACGGCGCGCTCGGCACGCGCGGCCTGCCGCTGCACGATTTCCTCGACCAGATCGAGCGCGAGGCGATCACCAAGGCGCTCGAGGCCACGCGCTTCAACAAGACCGCGGCCGCGAAGCTCCTCGGCATCACGTTCCGCTCGCTTCGCTACCGCCTCGACCGCCTTGGAATTGACTGAGAGGCGTTCGCCGCACTGCGACGAGCGCCCCGCGGGCGCAAAGGTCGAGCTCCTCGTGATCCACAACATCGCGCTCCCGCCCGGAGACTACGGCGGGCCGTGGATCGACGACCTCTTCATGGGACGCCTCGATCCCGCGGCGCATCCCTATTTCGCCGAGATCGCCGCGCTCAAGGTCTCCGCGCACTATTTGATTCGCAGGGACGGCTCGCTCATCCAGTACGTGCCGTGCGAGATGCGCGCGTGGCACGCGGGCGCATCGTCGTGGAAGGGACGCGAGCGCTGCAACGACTTTTCCATCGGTGTGGAGCTCGAGGGATCCGACGACGTTCCCTTCGCCGAGCCGCAATACGAAACGCTCGCGCATCTCACGCGCGAGATCTTCGAGCGCTATGGACCGCTCGAGGTCGTCGGCCACAGCGATATCGCGCCCGGCCGCAAGACCGATCCCGGCCCGTGGTTCGATTGGGAGCGCTACAGGGGCCAGATTACGTAATTGTTACCTGCTCAATTCTTCAGCAGGAACCCCCCGCAAGCAACTGAAAATCCAAGCAAAAAAAGGCGCTTGCGTTGCCCATCGTCCTTTACTAGACTTTGTGTCCATGAGATCGGCGGGGCACTATATGTTGTGGATTACCCATCGAACAAGTTGTGCAAAAGGCCGGGAAAATTTCGTAGTTATCCAAAGTAGATCCGGTACTTAGCAGGCCAAAGAACCTGCGATCAGACAGTTCCGGGGTCAAGGCGCCGATTCCCCGGCCGAAAACAGAACCAGGAGAGCTCCCATGCGCTTGTCTTCCGAAATCCATCCCACGGCCCCCCTCGCAAATCCGATTCTCGGGGAGGAAGGCACCACGCCGCAGGAGCGATACGCGGACTACAAGATCATCCGGCGCAACGGAGCGGTCGTCGGCTTCGAGCCCGACAAGATCGCGGTCGCCATGACCAAGGCGTTCCTCGCGGTCTCCGGAAATACCGCCGCGGCGAGCGCGGGCGTGCGCGACAAGGTGCAGGCGCTCACACAGTCCGTGGTCCAGTCGCTCATGCGCCGCCATCCCGCGGGCGGAACCTTCCATATAGAGGATGTGCAGGACCAGGTCGAGCTCGCGATGATGCGCGCCGGCGAGCACCAGGTGGCGCGCTCGTACGTGCTCTATCGCGAGGAGCGCGCGCGCGAGCGCTCCAAGCGGGCGCAGGAAGCCGTCGAATCGCGCCAGCCGCAGATCCACGTGATGGTGGGCGGCGGCAGGGAGCCGCTCGACACCGCGAAGCTCGAGGTCCTCATCACCTCGGCGTGCGAGAACCTCGGCGCCGACGTCGAGCCGCGCAGGATCATGGATGCCACGCTGC
>JBGOST010000493.1:0-2518 GCA_041476125.1 Usitatibacter sp.
CCCTCATCGCCTCGGTGTTCATGAACCGGTTGAACAAGGGGATGCGCCTGCAGACGGATCCCACGGTAATCTATGGAATGGGCGAGCGCTTCGACGGCAACATCCGCAAGAAGGACCTCAGCGCCGACACGCCGTGGAACACCTATACCCGCGATGGCCTGCCGCCCACGCCGATCGCCATGCCGGGCGCGGGCGCACTGCGCGCCGTCGCCAGGCCGGCCGAATCGCCCTATCTCTACTTCGTCTCCAGGGGCGACGGCACCCACCAGTTCAGCGGCACCCTCGACGAGCACAATCGCGCGGTGGCCAAATTCCAGCTCAAACGATGATCGCGCGCGGCAAGTTCATCACGCTGGAAGGGATCGACGGAGCGGGGAAGTCCTCGCACCTCGAATTCCTCTGCTCGCTCGTGGGCGCGCACGGGCACTCCCACGTGATCACCCGCGAGCCGGGCGGCACGCCCGCGGGCGAGGAGATCCGGCGCCTCGTGCTGCATGCCGCGATGAATGCGAAGACCGAGGCGCTGCTCATGTTCGCCGCGCGCGCCGAGCACGTGGCCGCGGTGATCGAGCCGGCGCTCGCCGCGGGCACCTGGGTCGTGTGCGATCGCTTCAGCGACGCCACGTTCGCCTACCAGTGCGGCGGCCGCGGACTGCCGCGCGACTTCGTGGTCGGGCTGGAGCGTACCGTGCACCCCGGCCTGCAGCCGGATGCAACCTTCCTCTTCGACGTCGATCCGGGCATCGCCTACGAGCGGCAGCGCTCGAGGAGCCGTTCGCCGGACAAGTTCGAGAGCGAGAAGGCGGACTTCTTTCGCCGCGTGCGCGAGGCCTACCTCGAGCGCGCGCGTGAGCATTCGCGGCGCTTCCACGTGATCGATGCTTCCGGCGACCCGAAGCAGGTGCGCGACCGCATCGAAGTGGCATTCGCCCAGGCGTTCCACCAATGAAGCCGTTTGCGTGGCACCGCTCGGAGCTCGAAGCGCTGCTTCGCGACCGCGCGCGCCTGCCGCATGCGCTCCTCGTTCACGGCCCCGCCGGCATCGGCAAGATCGAGTTCGCGCGCGCGCTCGCGCAAGGCGCGCTTTGCGAGGATCCGCGCGACGGCCTCGCGTGCGAGGCGTGCGCCTCTTGCCACTGGTTCTCGCAGGGCAACCATCCCGACTATCGCGAGATCTTCCCGGAGGCGGCGCTGGAAGGCGAGGAGCCCGCGGAAGGCGAGCCCGCGAAAGCGGAGAAGGCGAAGAGCCTCGTCATCAAGATCGAGCAGATCCGCGCCGTCGCCGATTTCGTCGCGCTCACCACGCACAGAGCGGGACACCGCGTGATGCTGATCCATCCCGCCGAGGCCCTGCACCCGGCCGCGGCCAACGCGCTGCTCAAGACGCTCGAAGAGCCGCCGCCGCACACCCTGATCGTGCTCGTGAGCGACCAGCCGGCGAGGCTTCTGGCGACGATCCGAAGCCGATGCCGCCGCCTCGCGTTGCACGCCCCGCCGCGCGAGGCCGCCATCGCCTGGCTGAACGAGCAAGGCGTGGCGGGGGCCGAGGCCGCCCTCGCGGCGGCCGGAGGCGCGCCGCTGCTTGCCCGCGAGCTTGCCGAGCCGGACGAGGCCGACCTGCGCAAGCGGCTTCTCGCGGAGCTCGCGCGGCCCGGAGGCGCGGACACGCTGCAGTTCGCGGCCGGAATCGAGCGCTCGAGGGTGGAACGCTTCCTGTATTGGATGCAGACCTGGGTGCATGACCTCGTGCGCCTGCGCCTGGCGGGCGACCTGCGCCACCACATCGAGCATGCCGCAGCGCTGAAGAGCCGCGCGAAGGACGCCGACCTCGAGGCCCTTTTCGCCCTCGACCGGGAGCTCGCGTCGGCGCGCGCGCTGGCCTCGCATCCGCTCAATCCCCGCCTGGTGGCCGAGCACCTGCTGATGTCCTACAATCGGGCCACTAGCGGAACGCATCGATGACCGAACTCACCACGCTCGACCCGCCTGTGGCGCGTCCCGGGGTCTTCACCCTCGTGATCCGCTCCAAGGCCGCCCTTTATGCCGCGTGGATCCCGCTGCTGCGGGGCGGGGGGATCTTCCTGCCCAGCAACCGCAACCATGCGCTGGGCGAGGAGGTCCTGATCCTTTTGTCGCTGCTGGACGACCCCAACAAGATCCCCCTCCAGGGCACCGTGGCGTGGATCAACCCGGCGCACAGCACCGGCAACCGACCCCAGGGAATCGGCGTCCAATTGCATGACAGCGAGGTCGGGCGGGAGCTGCGCAAGAAAGTCGAGGGCTTGCTCGCGGGCGCCCTGCAGTCCTCGAGGCCGACCCATACGATCTAGGCGGGCCGCACCTCGCGGCCCGCGCCAGCGGTAAGCGAGGAGGATTCGTGTTCTGGGACAAGCCGCTAGAGAATGTCCTCTCCAAGCTGAAGAAGAACGTCTCGGCACCGGTGCGCCTGGTGCTCTGGGATGGGCGACAGGTCGATTTTTCAGCCAAGCCCAAGGTCACGGTGCGGCTCAAGGGCGCG
>JBGOST010000494.1:0-2514 GCA_041476125.1 Usitatibacter sp.
CGGTGATTCTTTCGGCGCCGTTCGGCAAGGCGTCCGCCGCCGACCTGAAGGCCGCGGCGCGCTCGCTCGCCTCGGGATTGCGAACGGCCCAGACCACGGCCATCGCCACGCGACGCGACGCCGTCCTCACGATCGACCTCGAGTCGCGCGAATACACCGCCACGGGCGAGCTCGAGACCCACAAGCTGCGCGACGGCCTGGACTTGAAGCTCTACACGGCGCAGTCGGAGGTCACGAGCGAAAAGCGGGGTGCCATTCGTTTCTATCCCGACGGCAGCTCCACCGGCGGGCGCATCACGGTGTCCTCCGGGGAGAGAAAGTACCTGGTTGACGTAGATTGGTTGACCGGAAGGGTTTCAATTGGCGAATGACCCTCTCCCCAGCCCTCTCCCAAGGCGGAGGGATAAGGGCTTCACGCTGATCGAGGTGCTGGTCGCATTCGTGCTGCTGGCGCTGGTGCTCGGCACCACCTTCGAGATCTTCTCCACGGGCCTGGCGCGCGCGAGCGAGCTCGAGGACCATTCGCGGGCGCTCGTGATCGCACAGTCGCGCCTCGCCGTGACCGGCGTCGAGGAAGCGATCAAGGAAGGCGACACCCAGGGCGACAGCGAAGACCGGCGCTTCCACTGGACGGCGAGCGTGCGCAAGGTCGATGACGGCAGCGATCCCGCGGCGCCCATGCCGAGCGTCTACGCGATGTATCGAATCGACGTTCGCGTGGCCTGGACGGGAGGAGATACCCGCGAGCGCTCCCTCGCGCTTGCCACGGTCACCCTGGGGCAGCGCCAGTGAAGGCAACCCGGCAGGCGGGATTCACCCTGATCGAGCTCGTAGTGGCGATGGTGCTGCTCGGCATCATGATGCTGCTGCTGTATTCGGGCCTCACCTTCGCGCTGCGCGGATGGGATGCGGGAGATGCCAATGGCCGCAATATCGTCGATCGCCGCATCGGAGAGAACTTCCTGCGCCGCGAGCTGAGCGAGATCTTTCCGATGCGCTGGAAAGACCCGATGACCCTCAAGTTCGCGTTCGAAGGCGAAGCGCAGCGCATGAAGTTCGTCTCGTCACGCCCGGCGGGAGTGAGCCTGGGCGGGCTGTCGCTGGTCAGCCTCGAAGTCGCGCAGGATTCCGCTCGCAAGTCGCGCCACCTCACGATGCGCCGCGCGATGCCCGACGACGAGGCCAAGGATTTCGGTCCGCTGGACCGCGCCGAGCCCACGGTTCTCATCGCCGATGTGGAAAGCGTGGCCTTCGCTTACTTCGGCTCCGAAAACGATTTCACCGAGTCGAAGTGGACTGACACGTGGACCTACGCCGGCCGCGTCCCGCAGATGGTGCGCATGCGCGTGAAGACTGCGGACGGAACGGCGTTGCCCGAGTTCATGGTGCGCATCATGCTCGGGGAAGAGGCGGGCTGCCTCGAGAATTCGTTCCAGCGCCTGTGCCGGCCGCGGCGGCCGGGGCCGGAATGAGGCGCGCATCGCTTCGCCGCCAGCGGGGCGTGGCCCTGATCCTCGTAATCTGGGTCTCGGTGCTGCTCACCGTCATCGCGTCGAGCTTCATCGTCGAGCGGCGCACCGAGACCCTCATCGTGCGCAACTCCGTTTCCATGGCGCGCGCCGAGGCGATCGCCGATGCCGGCGTTTACCGCGCCCTCTACGAGGTGTATCGCACCAACAACCCGGTGGATGCGTGGAAACGCGACGGCACGCCCTACGAATGGAACCTCGACGAGGTGCCGGTGCGCATCGAAATGCGCGACGAGTCTGCTAAAATCGACATCAACACCGCCTCGGACGCGCTGTTGCGCGGGCTGCTTCTTTCGGTGGGGCTTCCCGACGACGAGGCATCCCGGCTGCTCGCCGCCATTCTCGACTGGCGGGATCTCGATTCGCTGAAACGACCCAACGGCGCAGAAGAGCCCGAGTACCGCGCCGCCGGTTTGACCTACAAGCCCGCCAACGCGCCCTTCCAGACCATAGAGGAAATCCAGCTAGTGCTCGGCATGCGTCCTGAAATCTATCGCCGGATCGCGCCTTCGATCACCGTGTTCTCGCGGCAGACCGGGGTGAACCCGCAGCTCGCGAGCCGCGAGGTGCTGCTCGCGATCCCGGGCATGACGGCCGAGGTCGTCGATCAATACATCGCGCAGCGCGAAGCGGCGCGCGCCGCGGGACAGCCCCTTCCCGTCTTTCAGCAGGCCGGCGCCTACACGGCGGGCTACACCATGCTCGCGACGATTCGCTCCGAGGCGCGGCTGGACGACGGGACGGTTTTCACCCGCGAGGCGGTGGCGCTCCTGCGCCCCTCGCCGCGCAAGCCCGTCTCGTTCCTGGCGTGGCGCGAATCGACCGCCGCGCCCGGCGAGGGCGACAAGGCGCAAGGCGAAAGCGGAGCCGCACGCTGATGGCCGCTGCCCCCGAGTTCACTTCGATTCGCGGCGGCGCGCAGCCGGGAAGGTTCTCGTCTTTCTGGCGCTGGTGGATGGGCGAGCTCGCGAACCTCGTTCCCGAG
>JBGOST010000495.1:0-2511 GCA_041476125.1 Usitatibacter sp.
CACCGTGGATCCGAACGACACGGCGATCGTGGTGGCCATCATCAGCATGGCGAAAAGCCTCGACCTCGAGACCATCGCCGAGGGCGTGGAAACCGAGGGGCAGCTGGCACTCCTGCGCTCCAAGGGCTGCGGCGTGGGGCAGGGATTCTATTTCTCGCCGCCGGTGCGCGCCGAGGAGATCTACGCGATCCTGAAGACCAACAACCTCGGCGCCGCCCGCGCGCGCTAGGCGAGCAGCAGGAAAATCGCGGGTCGCTTGCCGAGCTTCACGGGCTTGGCGCGCCACGCTTCCACGCTCTGCATGCGGATCCACTCCCCGGAAGAAGTGAGGTCGGCGGCGACGGCGAGGCGTGTAGCGCCCCGGCACCCGTCGAGCAGGTCGGCGAGCAGCGCGTCATTTCGATATGGCGTCTCGATGAAGATCTGCGTCTCGCCGCGCATCGCCGAGTCGCGCTCGATCTCGGCGATCCTCTCGCGCCGCTCGGCCGCGGCCGCCGGCAGGTAGCCGAGGAAGCGGAAGCGCTGGCCCTCCAGGCCGCTCGCGATGAGTGCCAGCAGGATCGACGAAGGTCCCACCAGCGGCACCACCGTCACGCCCTGCGCGTGGGCTGCGGCGACGAGAAGGGCGCCGGGATCGGCGATCGCGGGAAGGCCCGCTTCCGACAAGAGACCCAGGTCGGCGCCGGCCAGGGCCGGGGCGAGGAGCGCGGGAACCTGCGCGATCGGGGTGTGCTCGTTCAGCTCGGCGAGCGAGAGCTCGCGCAGCGGCCGCGGATGCTTGCACGCGGCGAGCCAGGCGCGCGCGGATTTCGCGTCCTCGACGACGAAAGCGTCGAGCGCGCGAATGCGCTCGATCACCGCGGCAGGAACCACGTCCTCGGGTGGCGTGTCCTTGGAGAGCCCCGCGGGAAGGAGGAAGAGGCGCCCGGTGGACATCAGGGAACGTCGAACCCCTCGGCGCGCAGCATGGCGGAAAGGGCGATCAGGGGCAGGCCCACGAGGGCGGTCGGATCATCGCCGCCCAGGCGCGACAGGAGGCTCACCCCCAGGCCCTCGCTCTTGGCGCTGCCGGCGCAATCGAAGGCGGGCTCGCGCTCGAGGTAGCGGTCGATCTCCGCGTCGCTGAGCCTGCGGAACGCGACCTGGGTGGTGACGAGGCGCTCGTGGCGGCGCTCGAGCCGCGCGTGCCAGACGCAGAGCGCGGTGTGGAAGAGGACGGTGTGGCCGCTCAGCTCGCGCAGCTGCGCTCGCGCGTTCTCCACGGTGCCCGGCTTGCCGACGGCGCGCCCGTCGAGGTCGGCGACCTGGTCGGAACCGATCACCCAGGCGCGGGGAAAGCGCCTGCCGCCCGCCTCGGCCTTGGCGCGGGCGAGGCGCACGGCGGTCTCCCGCGGCGGCTCGGCGGGATGCGGCGCTTCGTCGAGATCGGGCGACCAGCTCTTGAACGGCACGCCAAGGCGCTTGAGAAGGTCCCGGCGATAGCGCGAGCTCGACGCGAGGATGAGAGAAATCGTAGCCAAATCAATTTATTATTGAATTTACTTGAACCAAAGTCTACCATAATCCGATGACCGAAGAGCTGCTGATCCACCCTGAGCGCATTGCCGAGAAGCCGCAGGTGTTCAAGGGCGCCGTGCGCCTGGACGATTTGCCGCGCCTCGCGGAGTCCCTCGCGAACGACGATTGCGAGCTCAACTACGAGGTCACGGCGCGACTGGACAAGCAGCGTCGAAAAGTCGTGTCATGTATAATCGAGGGCTTCGTTTTTCTCACGTGCCAGACCACTCTCGAAGCATTCCGGCACGCGATTTCCATCGACGACCGGCTGGTGATCGTGGACGACGAGTCCCGGCTTCCGCCCATCGAGGAGGAGAGCGACGCGGAGGACTACCTGGTCGCCGACGCCCCGCTGGACGTCCTGGACCTGGTCGAAGACGCGGTGCTGCTCGCGCTGCCCATGGTGCCGCGCAAGCCGGGTGTCCAGGAGGTCAAGCTTGCGGAGAAGGACGCGAAGGATTCGCCCTTCGCCGCGCTCGCGAGCCTGAAGAAACGACGCGAATGATTGCCGAACCTTAGGAGAGAATCATGGCCGTTCAACAGAACAAGAAGTCGCCGTCGAAGCGCGGCATGCACCGGGCGCACGACCATCTCGGCAAGCCGCCCACCGCGGTCGAGCCCACCACGGGCGAGACGCACCTGCGCCACCACATCTCGCCGACGGGCTACTACCGCGGCAAGAAAGTGATCCAGACCAAGGACTAGGCGATCGGCAAGCGGCGGCGCTCGTTGCCGCGGTTGCAATGAAGACCGTCATCGCCGTCGACGCGATGGGCGGGGACCACGGGCCTTCGGTCACCGTTCCCGCCTGCCTCGACTTCCTCGAGACGCATCCCGGCGCGGAGCTGCTCCTCGTCGGCGTCCCGGAGACGCTCGAGAAGGAGATCGCGCGCCACGGCGGCGCGCCCGGTGGCCGCCTCAGCATCGTTCCGGCTTCGCAGGTGGTCGGCATGG
>JBGOST010000496.1:0-2507 GCA_041476125.1 Usitatibacter sp.
ATCATCGCCCAGGCCTGGGCCGCCCGCAGGATCGCGACCCCGGCCCGGGGCGAAAGCCCCTGCGTGAAGCGCGGCGAATGGCGGGTGTGGTTGATGATCTGCTGCACGTAGTCGAGATGGGCCTCGGAAACCTGCATCGTCGGCACGGTCCTCTGCAGCTCCAGCAGCTGGTCGGCGCTCATCGCCGGCTGCAGCTGCGAGATGATGTCGCGCCGCTCGGCACCCTTCAGCAACTCGCGCTCGGCCTTCGCATCCGGGTAGCCCAGGGCGATGCGCATGAGGAAGCGGTCGAGCTGCGATTCGGGCAGCGGGAAGGTGCCGACCTGGTGGAGCGGATTCTGCGTGGCGATGACGAAGAAGGGCTCCGGCAGCGGGCGCGTCTCGCCTTCCGCGGTGACCTGGTGCTCCTCCATCGCCTCGAGCAGCGCGCTTTGCGCCTTCGGGCTCGCGCGGTTGATCTCGTCGGCGAGGATGATCTGCGCGAAGATCGGGCCGGGGTGGAAGCGGAAGCTCGAGCTGTCGCGATCGAAGATCGACACGCCGATGATGTCGGCCGGAAGCAGGTCGGAAGTGAACTGGATGCGCTGGTAGTCGAGCCCGAGGAGGCGCGCGAGCGCGTGGGAGAGCGTGGTCTTGCCCACGCCCGGGACGTCCTCGATCAACAGGTGGCCGCGCGCCAGGATGCACGCCATCGCCAGCCGGATCTGCCTTTCCTTGCCGAGAATGACCTGCCCGGCGAGGGCGATGACCGCCTCCGTGGGCGTGGCGGCGAGGCGGCTACGAGCATCCAGGAGCATGGAAAAAGGGGAACCTTGTCAGCGATTTACGGGTCCATCCGTTGTGCGATTCGAGGATAGCACGACGGCCCTCCGAGGCCCTTTTCGGGCCACGGGCGGAAGGTTGAGTTTGGAAGGCTGTTTACCCACAATAGTTGCATCGGATGGCGACCGCACAATGAGGCTTCAGATGATCAGACGACTGCTTGCCCTGGCTGTCTTCGCCGCCGCGCTCCCCGCGGCCGCGCAGAACGTGCCGACCACCAACTACACCGACCTCTGGTACAACCCGCTCGAGTCCGGATGGGGTGTCGCCTTCACTCAACATGCCAGCGGCCAGGCGTACGCCATGTGGTACACCTACGACCCGCGCGAGCCGGATCCGACGTCGCCGGGGAATTTCAGGCCGCTCTGGGTCGTGATGTCGGGCGGCAACTGGACTTCGCCCACGACGATCACGGGCCCGGTCTACGTGCTGAACGGAACGCCATTCTTCCAGGCCGGCTCGAACCGCACGCAGACTCAGATCGGCAGCTTCACGATTCACTTCACCGACGCCTCGCACGCGGAATTCACCTACAACATCGCTCCGCCCGCGGGGCTGGCGTCCACCGACCCGGCGTTCGGTCTGCCGACGTTGATCGGCACCAAGCAGATGGAACGCATCCAGTTCTAAGTACAATCGGGGGGATGGCGACCGCGCTATTCACCCACCCCGATTGCGCGCTGCATGAGATGGGGTCGGGCCACCCCGAATCGCCCCAGCGCCTGAAGGCCATCCTCGCCGCCCTCGAGGCATCGGGCCTCGCCTCGAAGCTGATGCTGCGCGAAGCCCCGGAGGCGGGGCGCGAGCATCTCGAGCGCGTGCACGATGCCGAACACGTCGACCTCATCTTCGGCTCCGCGCCGCAGCACGGCTACGCCTATCTCGATCCGGACACCTCGATGAACGCGAAGTCGCTTTCCGCGGCGTTGCGGGCCGCCGGCGGCGTGGTGAGCGCCACCGACCTGGTGATGTCGGGGGAGGCGGCCAACGCGTTTTGCGCCGTGCGCCCGCCGGGACATCACGCCACGCGCCAGCGCCCGATGGGTTTCTGCCTCTTCAACAACGTCGCCATCGGCGCCGCGCACGCCCTGGAAGCGCACGGGCTGGAGCGCGTGGCGGTTCTCGACTTCGATGTGCACCACGGCAACGGCACCGAGGACGCGTTCCACGAAGACCCGCGCGTCATGCTGTGCTCGACCTTCCAGCATCCGTACTACCCGTACTGCGGCGCCGATTCCGGCAACGATCACATCATCAACGTGCCGTTGCCGGCGATGACCGACGGGCGGGGTTTCCGCGACGCGGTGGAGCGCTTCTGGATGCCGGCGCTCGAGGAGTTCAAGCCGCAGCTCGTGTTCGTCTCGGCGGGGTTCGACGCGCATCGCGACGATCCGCTCGCCTACCTCAAGCTCGAAGACGAGGACTATCGCTGGGTCACCGAGATTCTTGTCGACATCGCCGATCGCCACGCCGAGGGCCGCGTGGTTTCCACCCTCGAGGGCGGCTACAACACCGACGCGCTCGGGCGCTGCGTCGTCGAGCACGTGCGAGTCCTCTCCGCGTAGTTCTCCCTCTCCCTTGGGAGAGGGCCGGGGAGAGGGTAATCATCGAGGAAGGCGTTCAAGGAAAGCGCCGCCCGGGAGCAGAACGGCCGCTGCGCTCACGCTTGCGCTGCCCACGCCTCG
>JBGOST010000497.1:0-2503 GCA_041476125.1 Usitatibacter sp.
CCCTGCACGCCGATGCCCGACAGGGCTTCGCGCACCTCGTCGAGCTTGAACGGCTTGATGATTGCTGTTACCAGTTTCATTTTGGCTCCCTCGAAGCGATGGCTGGCTGATCAGAATTTGTACAAGACTTCAAGACCAAATGAGCGCTGCTTGTCCGTCCCGGTCACCCCATCGGACTTAAGAAACGCATCCTTGTCCGACTTGTCGGCGCGGAATTCCCCGCGGATCTCCCAGGCCTTCGCCGGCAGGTAGGCAACCGTCACGGTGGCTTCCTTCCACTTCTGCGCCACCCCGGTGCGGTAACCATCCTTGTCGTCGAAGTACTCGCCGCGGAGCGAGACTCTCCACTGGTCGCTGAACTGATAGTTGAGATAGGCAGCCAAGCCCTGCCACTTGGCCTTCCCGCCGTCGAACGCCGCCTTGTCTTGAGTGCCGTAGTCGTAATTCAGGACCAGCGCCAATTGCTCGCTGAGGTTGAACGTGCCGACGAGGTCAACCAGGTTGCGCATCCCGTTCACATCGCTCTTGGGGTAGTTCGCAATGAGTTCCTTGCCGCCGTGGTACATGGCGGAAAAGGACATTTCCTTGGATGGAGCGAACAGGGCTCCGATCTCGACGGTCTTGTCACGATTCGGATCGGATACGGCATCCCAGCCTTGGTTCACCCCTCCGATCACGGAAAGGGCGTCGCTCACCTTCCAGCTGACGCGCACGCCCGTGTGAGTGAACGGAATGGCGTAGCCGAACAGGATCGATCGCGAGTAATTGACATCGCCGTCGCTCTTGATCACCTCGGCACCGGCACTCGTGATGAACTTGCCCGCGATGATCGTGAGCGGCGCGGCGCCGTATTGCAGATAAGCCTGGGTCACGTCGAAGTAGTGATTCGCGCCGTTCGCCGGCCCCTTCGACTTGCTGATGGTCCCGTAAGAGGCGATCGTGTCGGCGTCCTTTCCGATCGTCACGTCGAGCACTCCGCCGAGCCCCGCGTCCGGCGTCTTGGCGAGTTGAAGATCGAGCGCGTGGAAGATCGCGTCGTTGCGCTTGAAGTCGAAGACCCTGTCATTCACCCCGCTCACGAACTTTCCGAAGCCCGACAGGTGTGTGTAGGCGGCATCGACGTGGCCCGTGAGGTCAAAGCCACCGATCGAGAACACGGGTGGCGGCGCGGGTTCCGCGGGCTTCTCGGCAGGGGCGGGCGTTTGCGCCACCGCGCTGCCGGAAATGAGGAGAAGACCGCCGATCATCGGCCTCAATGTGAGCTTCTGCATGTTGGTATCCTTTGGTTTTGAAGAGAGACGAACTCCGGCGTGAAGTAGCAGCAAATATGCCAGCAGATAAGCCATTGTTTCGGCATTGCTCTTTTCCGTCGAATCCTTCGCGCGCACGCGTCTTGTGCACGCATTCGGGGGCCGGCACCAATCCGGTGCGGCCGCCGATCGCGACGTCAACCGGATCGCCCTCCTGGGGATTGAGATGAACGACAAGTTCTTGAGCGAGCTCTCCGCGCGGCTCGCCGCGCTGGCCGCGAACAACCCGGCGAAGGACCTCGAGAAGAATTTCCGCGGGCTGCTCGCGAGCGCTTTCGCGCGCCTGGAGCTCGTCACCCGCGAGGAGTACGACGTGCAGACGCAGGTGCTCGCCCGCGCGCGCGAGAAGCTCGCCGCGCTCGAGGCGCGAGTCGCCGAGCTCGAGGCACGCGCGCCTTCCGGCAAGCCTTAGGACACAGGGAGCTGCATTCCCCCCCCCGGGACTGCGAGTCCCGCTACGCGAGGAATGCGGTCATGCACGTCGCAGTCGTCTTCAGCCGGGGCCTGGCCGGCCTCGATGCTCCGCTCGTGAGGGTCGAAGCGCACGTCGGCGGCGGGTTGCCGCAGTTCCACATCGTCGGCCTGCCCGAAACCGAAGTGAAGGAATCGCGCGACCGCGTGCGCGCCGCCTTGAACACCGCGCGGTTCGATTTCCCCGCGGGGCGCGTCACCGTGAACCTCGCGCCCGCCGACCTTCCGAAGGAGAGCGGGCGTTTCGACCTTCCGATCGCCATCGGCATCCTCGCGGCGACCGGGCAGCTGCCGCGCGCGGGCCTGGACGCGCTCGAGTTCGCCGGCGAGCTCGCGTTGTCGGGCGAGCTGCGGCCGATCCGGGGAGCGCTCGCGATGACCTTCGGCGCGCACCGCGAAGGCCGTGCCTTCGTCATTCCGGAAGCCGTGGCCGGGGAAGCCGCCCTCGCGCGCGGCGCGAGGATCCTTCCCGCGCGCACGCTTCTCGAGGTGTGCGCGCACCTGACGGGCCAGGCGCCGCTCGCCGAATACTCCGGTACGCCCACGCGCCTCGAGCCGCAATACGCCGACCTCGCGGATGTTCGCGGGCAAGCGCAAGCGCGCCGGGCGCTCGAGATCGCCGCGGCGGGAAGCCACTCGCTGCTCTTCAGCGGGCCTCCGGGCACCGGCAAGACCATGCTCGCCACGCGGATTCCCGGCATATTGCCCGCCATGACGGAGGA
>JBGOST010000498.1:0-2502 GCA_041476125.1 Usitatibacter sp.
GCCCCGGGGTCCACGGTGGCGAATGGCTGCGGACCCCCGGCGAGGTAGCCGAATACGAAGCGCGAACCTTCCTGCGTTGCGTTCTCGAGCGCCTGCAGCGCCCCATTGACCGAGAACACCGCCTCGCGCAGCCACGGAACGAGGAGGAGTGGGGCGGCGAGGAGAGCCATGAGGGCCAGGCCCGCGAGGACCACGCGCCAGCGCACCGCGGAGCGATTTTCCGAAAGCGCCCAGCCGAGGGCGACGAGCAGCGTCAATCCGGCGGCGGAATGCAGGGAGTCCATGGCTGGCGAATTATGTCGCAGGCGCGCCGCTTGGGTATGAATCCGGCCCTGCTTCTGCTATAATCTTCGACCAATGAAAGCGGGATGAGCCGATCGGTAATTTGCGCTCTCCCGTTTTTTTGCGCCCGCAGAAAACGTCGCATCCATCGGAGCCTGTTCGTGTCGCAGAAGACCCCCGCCGTCCTGGTTCTTGCCGACGGGAGCGTTTTTCGCGGCTGTGGCATCGGCGCCGAGGGGACCACCGTCGGCGAGGTGGTCTTCAACACCGCGATGACCGGCTACCAGGAGATCCTTACCGATCCCTCCTACGCCGGGCAGATCGTCACCCTCACCTATCCCCACGTCGGCAACGTCGGCGCCAACAGCGAGGACGTCGAGTCGAGCCGGATTCACGCCGCCGGCCTGGTGATCCGCGACCTGCCGCTCGCCAGCTCCAACTGGCGGCAGGACGAGGACCTCTCCACCTACCTCAAGCGCAGCGCGCTCGTGGCCATCGGCGACATCGACACGCGCCGGCTCACGCGACTGCTGCGCTCCAAGGGCGCGCAGAACGGCTGCATCGTCTCCGGTAGCGCGATCGACGAGAAGGCCGCGCTCGCCAACGCGAAGGCCGCGCCGTCCATGGCGGGGCAGGATCTGGCCAGGACCGTGACGGTCGCGAAGGCCTATGACTGGAACGGCAGCCTCTGGGCGTTGGGCACGGGATACAAGCACGACGGCCCCGCGAAGTACCACGTCGTCGCCTTCGACTACGGCGTGAAGCACAACATCCTGCGCAACCTCGCCGAGCGCGGCTGCAAGGTCACGGTCCTTCCCGCCACCGCCACGGCGCGCGAAGCGCTCGCGTTGAAGCCCGACGGAGTCTTCCTCTCCAACGGCCCGGGAGACCCGGAGCCGTGCGATTACGCGATCAAGGCCATTCGCGACATCGTCGCCAGCGGCACGCCCGTGTTCGGCATCTGCCTCGGGCACCAGTTGCTGGGACTCGCGGCGGGGGCGAAGACGCTGAAGATGAAGTTCGGCCACCACGGCGCCAACCACCCGGTGCAGGACCTCGCGAGCGGGCGGGTCTTCATCACCAGCCAGAACCACGGCTTCGCCGTCGACGAGGCCACGCTTCCGTCGAACGTGCGGCCGACGCACCGCTCGCTGTTCGACGGCTCGCTGCAGGGCATCGAGCTCACCGACCGCCCCGCATTCAGCTTCCAGGGCCACCCCGAAGCGAGCCCGGGGCCCCATGAGATGGCGTATCTCTTCGACCGCTTCGTGCAGTCGATGCAGCGCGCCGCCAAGGAGAGGAAATGAACGCACGATCGATTCTCTTTGCCCTGTTGCTCGCGCTCTGCGCCGCGGCCTGTGGAGGGAGCGACCCTTCGAACGCCTCGAAGAAGGAGGAGAGCTCCGGGTCGCCCGGCTACGACCTCCCCACGCCGCCGGCCGACGACGAGAAGAAGAAATAGCCGATGCCCAAGCGCACCGACATCCAGTCGATCCTCATCATCGGCGCCGGCCCGATCGTCATCGGGCAGGCGTGCGAGTTCGACTATTCGGGCGCGCAGGCGTGCAAGGCGTTGCGCGACGAGGGTTACCGCGTGATCCTCGTCAACTCCAACCCGGCGACGATCATGACCGACCCGGAGATGGCGGACGTCACCTACATCGAGCCCATCACCTGGCAGATGGTCTCGCGCATCATCGCGAAGGAGCGCCCCGACGCGCTGCTGCCGACGATGGGCGGGCAGACGGCCTTGAACTGCGCGCTCGACCTCGCGCGCGAGGGCGTGCTCGAGAAATACGGCGTCGAGATGATCGGCGCCAAGAAGGAAGCGATCGACAAGGCCGAGGACCGCGATAAGTTCAAGCACGCGATGGCGAAGATCGGCCTCGAGAGCCCGCGCTCCGCGCTCGCGCACTCCTTCGAGGAAGCCAAGCAGGTGCAGGCGATGGTGGGCTTCCCCACCATCATCCGGCCGTCGTTCACGCTGGGCGGCACGGGCGGCTCGATCGCGTACAACCACGAAGAATTCACCGACGCCATTGCGCGCGCGCTCGATGCCAGCCCGGTGCACGAGGCGCTCATTGAAGAATCCGTGCTGGGGTGGAAGGAATTTGAGCTGGAAGTGATGCGCGACCACCGCGACAACTTCGTGGTGATCTGCTCGATCGAAAACTTCGACCCCATGGGCATCCACACCGGCGACTCGATCACCGTGGCGCC